>NZ_JAQMUE010000098.1 GCF_028330985.1 Roseofilum reptotaenium CS-1145
CCCGAGGTGGTTAGTCCTTCACCCGAGGTGGTTAGTCCTACACCCGAGGTGGTTAGTCCTGCACCCGAGGTGGTCATTCCTGCACCCGAGGTGGTCATTCCTGCACCCGAGGTGGTTAGTCCTGCACCCGAGGTGGTTAGTCCTGCACCCGAGGTGGTCAGTCCTACACCCGAGGTGGTCATTCCTGCACCGGACTCTGTTTGAACAGATGCAGCCGGAGCTGCCCATTTGCCAACTCCAGAGGGGAAGACATAGGAGCTAATGGCTTGGGCAGTTTCAGAACCGAAGACGGAACCCGCTAGGCGTTTGGCTTCTGCTTCGCGTGCAAGCTGGTAAAGTGCGTCGGCTTCGGTGGTTTTACGGCCTGGGGGATCGAGGGTGAGTAACCGATCGCCACTGCCTAGAGTTTTATCCCAGCTGACGGTCATAAACCGTTCTTCTACCCAGTCAGAGGGATAGATGGGAGGAATGGTGACGGGGGCAGAGCGTGCGAGAATTAACCAGCGGCCATCAGCACAGCGATAACCAATATCAACCACATAGATGCGATCGCTAATGGGAATGGGAATATACCATTCTCTAGCTAATTCATCGCAGGGATATTCCTGCATACTGTGGGGACTTTCATAATTGATGTTGATATCTGTAACATCATAGATTCTCAGTGCTAGTTGTTGTCCACCCTGGGTGCGTAATTGTTCTTTTTGATCATTGCTAATATCCCAGTAAGCATAAGCCCATTGAGGGTCACGAGGCATCAGGACAATGCAAGGTTGACCATAACCACTCGGTAAATCTGTTAACTCATCATCTACGGAGGCCAGAACTTCTGGGTCAAAGGAGTTTCCCACTTCAAACTTGGCCGCTTCTATAGCTTCTTGAGCGTCCATTGGTTCAGTGTGTATATGTTTAGCTGGGCTACTAGAGTTTTGAGCTTCCATAATCGCTTGTAGGAGTTCAGACTTACGCATCCGGCTATAGCGGGAAATTTGGTACTCGCTGGCGACCTTACGCAACTGTCGTAAGGTCATCTCAGATAAGGGAGGACGATTATTTGTCATATACAGGCTCTCCTAATGTCTTAATCGTTTGCTCAAGGCTTGAGCTTGGGGATCAATTTCTTAATATATTGCAAAAAAAAAGAGGAGAGCGCAAGGCTTGGGTCTGCCAACTTTAGGTATTTTGACGCGATCTTAGCTCCTCTATCTGTTTTTTGTGATGAAATCATGACTTTTAGTTGAGACTGGGATCGTAAAAGTTATGAAATTATGACAAAATTGAGGGGTCGCTCTACAAGAATAAGCAGATAGGTATGGGATTTGCCTCAAGGGATGACAAGGCAGCTCAAAGGTCGCTATAGCGACCTTTTTCGGTCGTATTTTGTTGAAAAGATCAACTGAAAGCTGGTGATCGCATAACCATAACCTCAAGTTAGAGGGCTAATTGCCCAAAAAATTGCTGGTCTTTTTTCGCTATCTTAAATACTCAAAGCCAAGCGTAGCCTTAGATTCAAGTCTGTTGTCACCCCCTGAGGGGATTTGCACATAAGATTAAACTGTCCCTTGTTTCCTAGCTTCCATTACCGATACCCATTACAAACGTCGATCGCGGTACAATAACAACCACAAATCGATCTACATTCTCTCACTGTGACTTCCTCTCCTTCCTTTCAGTTTGACTCTATAGAAAGCGCGATCGCCGAACTTAAACTTGGTTGTATGGTGGTCGTTGTCGATGATGAAAATCGGGAAAATGAAGGCGATCTTGTTGGCGCTGCACAGTTCGCGACTCCCGATATGATTAACTTTATGGCCGTTTATGCACGGGGTTTAATCTGTTTAGCCATGATCGGAGATCGCCTCGATCAGCTTGACCTCCCCCTTATGGTCACCCACAATACGGATAAAAACCAAACCGCTTTTACCGTCAGTATCGATGCTGCCCCGGAACTAGGCGTAAGCACGGGGATTTCTGCCGAAGACCGGGCCCGTACTATTCAAGTCGCTATTAACCCCCAAACTCAGCCCCACGACTTACGCAGACCGGGGCATATTTTTCCCCTGCGATCGCGGGAAGGGGGAGTTTTGAAACGTGCCGGCCATACGGAAGCCAGTGTTGATTTAGCCCATTTAGCCGGTCTATATCCAGCCGGAATTATCTGTGAAATTCAAAACCCCGATGGTTCCATGGCGCGACTGCCACAACTGATTCGCTATGCCCAATATCATGAACTGAAAATTATTAGTATTGCCGATTTAATTGCCTATCGTTTGCAACACGAACGGTTCGTAAAACGAGAAGCTCTAGCGAGTCTTCCTACTCAATTTGGAGAGTTTAAAATCTACGCCTATCGCAATACCTTAGATGGTTCCGAACATATTGCCATGGTTAAAGGCGATCCGAGTGAATTTTCCGAGCAAGTGGTTACCGTGCGGATGCATTCGGAATGTTTAACGGGAGATGCATTAGGCTCCCTGCGGTGTGATTGTCGAATGCAATTACAAACGGCCCTGAAAATGATTAACCATTCGGGAGCCGGTGTAGTCGTCTATTTACGTCAGGAAGGGCGAGGGATTGGCTTAGTGAATAAACTCAAAGCCTATATGTTGCAAGACCAAGGATTAGATACGGTAGAAGCCAATGAAAAACTAGGCTTTCCGGCTGATTTGCGCAACTATGGAGTTGGGGCGCAAATTCTCAATGATTTGGGCGTGAAAAAATTTCGCTTAATTACCAATAATCCGCGTAAAATTGCTGGATTAAAAGGCTATGGTTTGGAAATGGTCGATCGCGTTCCCCTGTTAATTGAAGCTACGGATCATAATGCTGCCTATTTAGCCACAAAAGCCCAAAAACTGGGTCATTGGCTACTGCAAACCTATTTAGTCACCGTTGCTCTAGAGTGGAAAGACCCCAATCCTTCAGTGACTCAACGCTATGAATGGTTGGAGAAATTGCGCTATTGGTCAGCTCAGAACAACCTACTCCTACAGGAAGAAACTCGTCCAGTAGCGATCGCTCTGTTTACCCATCCCTCTTTAATTGTTCATTTAGGATTCGATCAACCCTATAGCGCTCCCATGGAATGGTATCACGATGTCGAACATCCCTATTCCCAGGCGATCGCCTCCTGGCTAGATTTGCTAGTGGGTTGGTCTCCCGTCGTACGCCTCGAATTTCTGGTCAGCGATGGCTCGGACCCCCTGGATGGCTTGCAGTTGAAGTTGCAAAGGGAACCCTGCGATCTCCAAACCTCTCTTCCTTCTGCTCTGTTCAAGAGTCTGGAAACGCAGAAAATTTATAGCTTTAGCAATAGCAGGGAATGAGTTATAGCGCTTTGCGCTGGGGAATAGGGAATAGGAGATAGCTTGTATTGCTTAGGGTCTAAGGTTTAAAGCTGTACTCCTCTAGAAGAGAGAAGCGCTATAGTTAGGACAGACAAGGGGCTGGAGACCCCTTATTGTAGGCTGATGGCACAGTTTTCTAGGAGTCCTAAGGCTGGGGAGCTTTACCACCGCTTTCTTCTGTCTCAATAGCTTCCTCTGTTCGCCCATAGGGGTTAGTTTTCCGCTCCCATCGGGGAATTAAGCCCACAAAAAAATTGTTCAATGTTACACGAGTTTGGGCGCTTGCAGGGCCTAAAGGTTCCGGAAGAACGCGATCGCCGAGGAATACAAAGGCTAAAAATAGAACACTTGACACAATTAACCAGGGTTTTAAATAGGAAAAATTCATCTTAGTTTCCTCATGATTACTACTAATACTATTTCTCTATGATGATGTGCTTAACAAGGAGCTTAGAGCTAATTGCCGTACTTTATTGATGGTACGTTCAAAGCGAGAAATGGTCTAACCCTATTATTCCCTAGCCTTCAGTTATTTGTTTCATGGATGGTTAATCAAACTCAAGTATTACTCTAAAAGCAAGGTGACTGGACCATCATTATCAATTTTAACCTCCATCATTGCTCCAAATTCTCCCGTTTCTACCGTTAAACCACTCTCCTTCAAGAGATTCACAAACCGATCGTAGAGCGCTTTCGCCGGTTCTGGAGGTGCAGAGCGATCGAAAGAGGGACGACGACCTTTACGACAATTTCCATACAGGGTAAATTGACTAATCACCAATAGTTCACCCTGGATCTCTTGTACGGATTTTTGCCAGCGCCGCCCCATGTTTTCTGGGTCGGGAAACAACCGCAATTCAAGACATTTTTTCGCCATCCATTGAACATCATTCGGCGTATCTGTATCTGTAATTCCCACGAGCAAGTTTAATCCTCGGCCAATTTTACCGATAATCTGGCCATTCACGGAAACGGAAGATGCGGTAACTCGTTGAATTAGGACGCGCATAGAGATATCAAAAATGCTTCAAGGGGGCGATCGCGCTAATGTCGAGCATTCTTGCGATTATTCCACCCATTCAATAATAACTCAAAGCTAGATTGAGTCTGTTATATCAAATCCTAAAAATCACACTACACATCCATCCCCGTGTCCCCGTTTCTCCGTGTCCCCGGGTCAACTATCTGTAGCACATACAGCGCTTTGCGCTGCTATGAGGGACAGTATTGAATCCTTAAAGCCATATACCACAACCCTATTCCCTATTCCCTATTACCTATTCCCTAGCGCAAAGCGCTATATCTAAGGATTTGATATTATTCACGCCCTCACTCCCTCATTACAGCGATTTGCACTGTATCTAGCCCTTCCACTTCCACCGTTATCCCTACTTATTAGTAGATATTTCAAATAGTTATTGCAATTAGGGTTCCATAGAGAGAGCAGAGCCTAAGCCTTTAGCTCTAAAACCCAGTCAAAACAAGGGTTTTACCAATTCACAATCGCTCAAATCACCATCTTTACAAAACTTTATGTTTTTGCAATTGACAATTATTCTGAATTAGATTTTAATAGTTAACTGTTGAAAGTAATTCTCAACAGTTAACACGCTCTGACTCAGTTAACGATCCTATGCAAACCTACGACAACCCAAAAGTCACCTATGACTGGTGGGCAGGCAATGCACGATTTGCCAACCTTTCCGGGCTATTTATTTCAGCCCATGCGGGGCAAGCAGCCCTGATCACATTCTGGGCAGGAGCCTTCACCCTGTTTGAAATTTCTGGATTCGATCCAAGTCAATCCATGGGCGAACAAGGACTGATCCTGCTTCCCCACTTAGCCACCCTAGGATGGGGAGTTGGCGAAGGGGGTCAAGTCACCGATACTTATCCTTACTTCGTCATTGGAGTCATTCACCTGATTTCTTCGGCTGTGTTAGGAGCTGGAGCCTTATTCCACACTTTCAAAGCACCAGAAGACCTCACAACTGCTAAAGGTTTTGCCAAAAATTTTCATTTTGATTGGGAGAACCCCAAGCAATTGGGCATCATCTTAGGGCATCACCTCTTATTCTTGGGTATAGGAGCCTTATTGCTCGTCGGCAAAGCCATGTACTGGGGTGGACTATACGACAGTACAACGGAAACAGTCCGCATTATTAGCAACCCTACCCTCGATCCGTTGACCATCTATGGATATCAAACTCATTTCGCCAGCATTACTAGCTTAGAAGATTTAGTCGGTGGTCATGTGTTTGTTGGTATTCTGCTCATTGGTGGTGGAATTTGGCACATTGTTGTCCCCCCCATGAACTGGGCGAAGAAAGTCTTAACCTTTTCCGGTGAAGCCATTCTCTCCTATTCCCTCGGTGGTATTGCCCTAGCCGGTTTTGTAGCCGCTTACTTCTGTGCCGTAAATACCCTAGCTTATCCAGTTGAGTTTTATGGCCCTGTTTTAGAAGTGAAATTGGGAATTGTGCCTTATTTTGCCGATACCGTTGATTTACCTGGAGGTGCTCATACTTCACGGTGTTGGTTAGCAAATGCCCACTTTTTCCTCGCCTTCTTTTTCCTGCAAGGCCATCTGTGGCACGCTCTACGAGCAATGGGATTTGATTTTCGCCGCGTAGAAAAAGCCCTCAATGCTGTAGAAGGCTAGTAGGACTTCTCCGGGTCAGCAAGTTGTTTTGATTCTCTCCTCTTTTTGTGAGGGGTTTCTGAAGAACTATCAAGATTGGAACCCCTCTTTTTGTATTAACTGATTCTGAATGGATAAAGTAAAAATGGCAAACATTGGACTATTTTTTGCAACTCAAACCGGCAAGACTGAAGAGGCAGCCGAAGCAATTAAAAAGGAATTTGGCGGTGATTCTGTTGTTGCCTTACATGATATGGCTGATGCTAGTGCAGATGATTTCGGCGGTTATCAATATTTGATTATTGCTTGTCCCACTTGGAATATCGGCGAACTCGCTAGTGACTGGGAAGGGTTTTATGAAGATGGACTCGATAGTGTTGATTTTAACGGAAAAAAAGTTGCGTATTTTGGCACAGGAGATCAAATCGGGTACGGCGATAACTTTCAAGATGCTATTGGCATTTTAGAAGAAAAAATTGCTGGTTTAGGGGGAGAAACGGTTGGCTATTGGCCCACTGATGGATATGATTTTAATGAGTCTAAAGCAATACGGAATGGAAAATTTGTTGGTTTGGCTCTTGATGAAGATAATCAACCCGAATTGAGTGAAGGACGAATTAAGACTTGGGTAGAGCAAGTCAAAAAAGAATTTGGTTTATAAGATAAACAACGCTTGAAATTCGCTTCATTTCTTTGAGCAGCTCAGTTTTTGTTTGAGCAGGTAAGTTTAAATCCCTAACCATGGTTAAACTTACCTTTATTTTTCGTCCTTCTTCTTCTTGGAATTATTCATGACTCAATTACCAGATGTCTTGTGGATTAATGTCAGTCCCAGTTTTCGCCGCTTCCATCGTCCCCTGCTGAGGCTATTATCTGCCCATGTACCGCTTGCAGAATGGCAATATGAGCAAACAGAAGATGAAGGAAGTTGTTTAAATCAAGCGTTAGGATTACTCCATCATCATATCAAAAAGCACGATCGCCCCTTACATCTACTCGGTCATGGAACAGGAGGCTTGTTAGCTCTATTATATGGTCGTCGCTATCCGCAAAATGTGCGATCGCTGGCGTTGCTCTCTGTGGGGGTATATCCAGCGATCGATTGGCAAGCCCATTACTATGTACAATTAGGCTTACTGCCCTGTTCGCGCGATCGCATCTTAACCCAAACCGCCTATAATCTCTTTGGCCCTCATTCCCCACCCGTCGTTGAAGAATTAGTTAGAATCCTAGAGAAAGATTTAAGAACGTCCCTCTCTCCCCATTCGCTTTATCGACGCACTCAAATTCTTCCGAGTGAACTCGATCCTCCCCTATTCATCAGTCGGGGACAACAGGATTTAGTCATCGATCCGAGCTTGTGTGAAGGATGGAAACCTTGGTTAAAAGAGAGCGATCGCCTTTGGGAATGTCCCCATGGACGCTACTTTTTCCATCATACTCATGCCCAATTGGTGAAAAGACAGATTCTCAAGTTTTGGCAATCCTTAACTCCACTTCAGTCTACCCTCAAAAGTGCTTAACGGGACTCATATTGGGACTACTTGATTGATGCCTTATTAAGCGCATCATCATAGAGAAATGGTATAAGACTATTACTGAGGGACAAGACTAATGCCCAGCCAGTTCATAGAGAGCCGGCTGGTATTGTGTTATTGGGATGGGTTTTCCGTGTGAGCGTGCAGTTTCCAACCATAATGCCTTGGCTTGAAGCACCTCTACTAGGGCTTCTTGGGGAGTGTCCCCCAGAGCTGAACAATATTTGAGATCCGGAATGTCAGCGATGTAGGTTTCATCTGCTTCACTGTAGAAAATATTGATGTGATAATCTTTCATGGCTAGTCTCTTAAAGTCAGGTTGTATTGTTCCACCAGTTGCAAGAATTGTTTGATTTGATAAATTTTGGCTTGTCCTTTGTAGTTTTAGATGTTAACTATAGCGTTTCTCTCTTCTATGAGGTACAGCTTGAAGCCTTAGAAACTAAGCTCTACAAGCTATTGCCTATTGCCTAGCGCGAAGCGCTATAGATCGTAACTAGATCCGGAATATCTGGATGAATAAATATATGATGACTCCCATTTGTACGATCTAATAAAAAACCAAATTCCTCAACTAAAGAAATAAATTCACTAAACGAAATATTTTTTGATCCACCGAGAACCTTTTCTAGAGTTTTCTGCTTTTTACTCATACAGGAAATGTTCTGTTCATTCGTAAAGTAAAAGTGACTAACGAGTAGTGCATTATCGATGGATGTAGGGTATGGGTAATTTCTTCCCCATCCTCACCCTTCTTCCCCCTCTCCCCCATCTTTTTCTAAAGCATCATTTTAGAGCGGTCAAGGCAGTAGGGTGCGTTAAGAACGCACCCTCAAGAACTCCTTACCCCCCAAAGCCTTTACCGCGATGGTTTGAGGTTAGAGTTAAACAATTATTCAACTGGGAAAGCAGTGTTTCTTTGTCCAAATCTTGACCAATTAACACAAGCTGGTTTTTCGGTTCCCCTTTCCATTCTTTATCGTCGAGCGTAAACCGTTTACCACTCAGGTGGAAGATATGGCACATGGGGCTTTCTTCAAACCAGAGAATCCCCTTAGCGCGAAAAATATTTGCGGGTAACTGGTGATCGAGAAACTTTTGAAACTTCTTAATCGAAAAGGGGCGATCGCTCTGAAATGAAATCGACATAAATCCATCATTTTCCAAATGGTGAGAATGATGGTGATCATGATCGTGATGCTGGTGATGTTCATGATCGCGATCGTGATGCTGGTGATGCTCATGATCATGCTCGTGATTGTGATGATCGTGATGGTCATGATCATGATCGTGGTCATGACCATGATCGGCTTCTTCTTCAAAATATTTATCGGACTCAAATAAACCCACACTCAAAACCAATGGTAAAGACACCTCACTTTTCACTGTCTTTAAAATCCGAGCATCGGGCTTAATATCACGGATTTTCACCTCTACAAGATCCACATCCGCTTCATCCACCAGATCCGTCTTATTCAACAGAATAATATCCCCATAGGCGATCTGACTATAGGCTGCTTCCGAATTAAACAAATCCAAGCTAAAATTCTCCGAATCCACCAGTGTGACAATCGAATCTAGACGGGTTAGATCTCGTAATTCCGTACCCAAAAATGTGAGGGCTACTGGAAGCGGATCGGCGACTCCTGTTGTTTCTACCACCAAATAATCTAAGTTTTGTTGGCGTTCTAGGACACGATAAACGGCATCAGCTAACTCATTATTAATGGTGCAGCAAATACAACCATTACTCAATTCCACCATATCTTCACCAGTGGAAACAATTAGCTCATTATCAATGCCTATTTCGCCAAACTCATTGACAAGAACAGCCGTTTTTACGCCCTGTTGGTTACTGAGAATATGATTAAGCAGGGTTGTTTTCCCACTTCCGAGGAACCCCGTGATGATGGTTACGGGTAAAGGAGGTAAAGCGGTGTCTTGCTGTTGAGATGGGTTGGAGGTTACTGCTGAGGTCATAATGGTACTGTGCAAACGAGTCTCAATTTGTCTATTATCACCCATAAATAGGGAATTGGGCGATCGCCCGACCAATCCAGTCGATCTGAGTTATCAGTCAAGGGGACAATAAGATATAATTAATACCCATAAGATGGACAGACTAGCTAGGTACGGATACGGTGGAGAAGCAAAGTAAACCGCGATCGCCACTCAAGCAGACAGAATGATTACAGATTAAGCGATCGCCGTTGAGTCATTGGAGGCGATTAAGATGTCTAAAAAAGCGGTTTATTCCATTACAGAAAAAATTAAGTTTTCCGGTCTAGTGTTTTTGAGTTGGATGATATTCGGTTTTGTACTAGCCATTATCTTGGAGATTTTATTCGGTATAATTTCAGGATTTTGGATGCTGATACTAGACATATTTTGGATATTGCCTATCCTTTTCTGTGTACTAGGTTTAGTTGGCTTAGGCACGGATATTCTGCAAGGCAAAACATCTGAATATAATCTTGGATATTGGTTCTTTTTACCGTTTTTAACTTTGGCTAGAATGACGGGGTTAAATGAAAAATTTTATATATCCAAGCAATTAAGAAGAGTTGTTTGTTCCCCCTATCTCCCCATCCCCCCATCACAGCGCAAAGCGCTATATGTTGGGGGAAACTCAGAGAATTACGATTGCTATTTCACAGAAATTGTTGAATGAATTAGAAAGCACATTGAATAAAAGCAAACTTGAACGCAAGTTACAAGCATTAGATTGGATGGTATCACCTGTGATTAATTTGATTGCAGAATCAGTAGTTTTATATTCTATTGATGAAATAACTGTACCTAATCTCAGAGATCCAGACGATAATATCTTACTCGTTTTAGAAGCATATCAGGGAATTAGTATGATGACGGCTAAAGATTTTTGGCAAAGATATTTTGAAAGTAATTAAGGGTGACAACCGTATGAGAGCTTCTAGAGGTAAAGCTTTTGAAGATCGCCCCACCATAGCGAGTCAACTGGATTGAGGACAGTTTAGCTAAAAAAAATTTCCCACTCTTCCGGATTCAGAAGAGCCAGCTAGGGATAGTGGTATGGTAGATGCACCCTGATGATTCCCCTTGGCTCCCCCGCTAAGGGGTTTTTTTTTGAGATGGAGGGGGGAATGGAGGATAGGGAGACGCGGAGATTCCTCATTACCAATTACCAATTACCAATTATCGATTACCCATTACAGTGGCATCATGTTAGAGTGATGGCATAAAATCAGTGCAACCCATTGAGCCAAAAAGATTAAACGAACCCTCTGCTATGGATCGGGATTTTGATAAACGCGATAACGAGTCTGACTTGAATACAGATTCTATCCCTATGGCTTCTTGGTCAATGGAACAAGAGGTCAATGGGTTGATGGATGATTTGTTTGAAGATATTGACCGCGTGTTAGATCGCGGCGGCACTCTGCCGAAGAAACCGGTGCAACCGCAATCTGTTTCCCTCAAACCCTTGGATATTCCTTCGATGAAGTTGCCCCAGGCGATCGCCGAAAATCTGGCTCAGATCTCCCCAGAATTAGCCAGTTTAACCCGTATCCCTCAGATCGGGAATCAGACGAATACATTGACAACGGTAGAGGAGAGCCAAATGAGTTCCCCTACTGAGGAAAACCCAGAGATAGAATGGGCAAACTGGGCACAGGATTTAGAACCAACGGTATTACAAGAGGAAGAGGCGCGTCCAGTAGCTCCCCCTGCACCAACGGTTCAACCTTGGTGGGATCGTTGGCTATTGGTTGGGTTGGGGACGGCGATCGCCCTTCCCCTAGGTTGGTGGATATCCAGCAGCCAGGGAGGACAAGGGATACGCCAACAGTTTGCCCAGTTCTTACCCTCTAGTCAACCCAGTCCAGAACCCATGGCTCCGGTTGATTTGTCCTCCACAGCTTTAGCGGATGAAGAGTTTGCCCATTATATGCAACGTGCTTTGAAGTTAAAGGATCAGTTAGAGCAAAATCAGGAGGAGCCACAACTGAGTGACTCTGAAGGTGAAGCGTCTGAAACCCCTCCATCTGCTCCCAGTAAAATTTTGGAGCGCGTGTATATTCCCGTTTATCAACCGACTCCAGCACCTGCACCTTCTCCAGAGGTGGCGGCTGCACCGTTACCGAGTCCTACTGATGATAGCGCGGATAGCGCGTCCCCTTCCCCCGTGCCGTCACCTGTTGTTCCCCAGGCGAGCAGTAGTCCACCAGAGAGTCCGCCAGAGAATATGATGTTGACGGGAATTCTGGAATTGGGCGATCGCTCGGCTGCCTTATTTGAAATTGAGGGCATGTCTCGGCGGTTTCAAGTCGGAGAAATGATTGGTTCGAGTGGATGGATGTTGGTGGATATTGTCAATCAAGAAGCCGTCATTCGTCGTAATGGTGAAGTGCGATCGGTGTTTGTCGGTCAAAAGTTTTGAGAGTTACTGTAGGGGCAGGTTGACTAAATTCTCTGGTTTTCTAATCCAAGTGTTAGCGAACCTCCCCTTACAACGGGTTTACGATTCTGTCAGTGGAAGGAGGAGAAAATAGTGGGTATTTTTGATGATATTAATCGCTTTTTAGAAGATCGTTTGGATGAATTTCTACGCAAGCATCCCCAGTTGGAGCTGTCGATTTTAGAAGATCAGCTCCATGAACAACAGGAAGATACCCTGCGCCTGATTGTCGATTTACAGCGTCAGGAAAAACAAGCCCAAGAAGAAATTATAGCAACGGCTCAGGAAATTCAGCGTTGGCATACTTGGGTGCAAAAGGCAACTGCAAAAGGGCGGATGGATTTAGCACAAGCAGCACAAGAGAGAGAAAATGCCCTGTTGCATAAAGGGAATCAGTTATGGGGAAAAATGCAAGGCTGTAAACAGAGAATTGCTAAAGCCAAAGAACTATATCAGGAAATTAAAAAGCGCAAGGAAGAGGTTCATGCTAGGGTTTTACAAATGGAAGCTGAAGCCAGTGCCAGTGACCAACAAAAAACAACCCATTCTCCTCCTGGTTGGAATCAGGGTTACACTCCCATTGGCAGTAGTCCCGATCAGTTAGAAGAAGAATTTCGCCGTTGGGAAGCCGATCAAGAATTGCAAGATTTGAAAGACCAGATGAAGAATTGATTATGAATAATAGACTTCGGTAGGGTGGGAACTGCCAGCCCTACTGGACTTAATATTAGGCTTTGCCCATCGATAATTTGACTCGGTTAATCCAATTTTTGTGCCGATTCAAAATCTGAGAATAGGGTAAATCAGTTTCAAAGATTTCGGTGAGAATAAAGGGTTGAAAGATCTGGGGAAACCATTGGGTTAGTTTTTTCCCTAACATCACATGGAAGAGAAATTCTAGAAACATGGGTTTACTACGGGGAAAGGTATAGTCAGCCAATTCTCTGAGGGCATGAACTTCAGGAAGTCTTTGGCAGGAAAATTCAGGCAGTGCTTTGGCCCAATCATCCTGATATTGGTCTAATAAACCTGTACAAAACAAAACATCTTGTAGGGCGCAGTTACAGCCTTGACCAATGGAAGCAGAAACGGCATGAACGGCATCACCAATTAATAAGATCCGGTCTTGATCGTGGAGGCGATCGCATTTGACGGTTAAGATTCTGGAAGGCTGGCGTTGTTTTAAGGCATTGGCTTCTTCTAAAGGCATTAATTCCCCTAAAGGATGACAATGTTCTTGCAAGAATTGTAACACTTGTTCCCCGGTTTGGAGACCTTCTAAAGGGTTGCAATCTGGAGGGAAAACAAGGGTTCCATGAAGCCAATCTTCAGCCTGGGGAACCATGAGTAAGCGCATACCCTCTCCTAAATTCCAGCTATGAATGCGATCTCCAGCCAGTTCAATGTTTTTGTCCTGGTTGATACGGGGAGAGAACGCGGAAATATAGGCATCGGGAACATACTCTTGTTCACACTGAAAATCAGTGGTTTTTACCAATACTTCCCGGACTCGCGATCGCACGCCATCTGCACCGACAAGGCGATCAAAGCCTACACTAAAGGGTTTGCCGTCTCTAGGTTGGAGGGTAATGGTGTTTTGCTGGCGATCGAGATCTATACAAGTACAGTCAAACTTTACGGTTAAATGGTCATTTCCATAACGATTTAACAAATGCTCTAGGAGAACGACAGTTAATTGATTGCGATCGGTCATCCAAATGGGAGTTTTGCGATCAATCTGACGCGGTTTTCCTTTGGAGCGATGCAAGAGGGTTCCTTGAGAGAGGATAGCATGGGAGGAGATCGCGTCTTTTAAGCCTTCAATAGATTCCAGAGCTTGCAGTCCTCGTAACTGAAGCGTGAGGGGAAATGTGCGCTGATTCGAGGGTTCTATGAGACGGGGATCGCTACGACGCTCGTAGAGTTCAACCTTATATTTCCCTCGCAAGAGCAAGGAATGGGCCATTAATAAACCCGCAGGACCTGCACCGATAATGATTATTTTTTCCATGATGATTGGATTTTGATTTTCCTTTTCCTAATTATGACTGAAAATTCCTAAGCCATTATGAACTCTAGCCGCAGTCGAAGGGGGACGGTTAATCATTTGTCCGCCGAGGATCAAACTGGTGGAACTACCGCCATCTAAGTTTAAGGCGTGAATAGCTCCAAGTTTTTGCATGAGTTCGGCAGTTTCGGTTAAGCTAGCTCCTAATCCACCGATGCGGTTATGGATGGTGACGAGTATCAGTTCACCAGAGTTAGTAATTCCGAAAACACTGCGAATGGCAGATTGTTGGGCAAAGGCACGGCTAAATCCTTCCGCTTGAGCATCAACAACAATTTGTTGATTTTTGATTAGTAAGGGACCGCCGCCGATAATATGGGGAAAGGAATTAAAGTTAGAGGGATTAGTGGTACTTTCTAAGGTTACGGTTGTGCCAGGCATCAGGCTGGCTTTGGCGCTAGAGAGCGATCGCAAAACCAATAAGTATCCCGTATCGGGAATATCCGTCACTTCCGCATTTTCTACATGCCGAGTAACTCGGTTATTCTCAACAACGATAATCACTTCTCCGGCGGTTAAGGGCGTATAACTCTTACCCCATTGAGGTGTAAAGCGAGAAATTCCTCCTTTAACATAGCCACTGTTGAGAACAACTAAGGTAAATTGTCCGCCAGTTGATGTAGTAATTACTTCTTCTAGGGCGAGGCGGTCAATGGCAGTGCTGCCCTGATTATCCCAGGCGATCGCCCCCCGATTCAAGATGGGCCCAGAATACCAGGTTCCGTGCCAACGAATTGCCCCCAAAGGTAATCGGTTATTGCGGTTAAAAAATCCAGCATTAATGGCAGCTAGAGTTTTACAAAATTCTCCCATTTTTAATAACGGGGTTGTACCTTCCATGGTGTGAGCGTAAGTCCAAATCGGTTCTAAATTCAGTTTCGGCGTTTGATTTGGAGACAGCGTTAAGGACGTAACCGGAAAACGATCGGAACCTAAGGATACATATTCTTCTTTCCAGCGCAGTCCCGGCAACCAAATAATATTTCGGTTGCGGGGAATATCGGGGCGAATCTCCAGAATTAAGGTATAGGGATTGGTTTGAGTAATGGCTTTTACGGGGAGTCCAGGAGGAAGATTCCCTTGAATTAAAAGATGCTGGGGATCGGCCGTTATTGTCGGGCGTAACGGTTGGGACGTATCGGCAATGACTTCTCCTTCATTCACTTCTTCGGAGGAAGGTCGAGGACTTTCAGGGGTAACGATTGAGGGGTTTTGATAGTCGTCTAAAATACTTTGCTTAATTGCTGTATCCAGGGTAACTTGCCAATCAAACGTATCTTGTCGGAGTTGATAGGGGGTGGGTTCGGTGAGGTTAATTTTCAGACGAAAACCGATCGCGCGATCGCCCTCAAACAGATTTTCCGTTTGTATCCCAGTAACATTTGTCATCGGCTTCGTGAGCACTAACGTATCGCCGTTAACCGCCATCATTAACGACTGCTGTTTTCGCCAGTTCGTAATCTCCAGATGACGATAATGGTTATGACGTTGCGCTGGCAGGGGAATGGGGAGAGAAAACCATTGAACCGGTTGTTGACTTGGGTTTTCCGTATTCAGCAAGTCAATTCCCATACCCTGAATCAGTCCAGCATCGGCGATCGCCGTTCGCGCGAATAAACCATTACTCCATTGATTCCAAGTTGCCGCACGGGTTTTTCCATTAATGGAAATCCGGGTTCCTTCCCGAATCGGGCCAGCCGGAAACACTTCTAAAATATAGTCTGAGGGAATCGGTTCCACTTTACCCAACAGCAGTAAAGATTGATAGAAAAACGCCGCCACTTCTGCACGAGTTGCATCCCGGTTGGGGTGGAAAACCCTTAGATCTGGATAGTTCACCACCAGGTTAGCGCGGGTTGCTAAATGCAGCGCATCCCGACCATATTGGGGCACACTGGAGGCATCTTCATAAATGTCTTCTAGGGGAGCAAGAGGTTGACTGCGATCGACCAGGGTATGAACCCGCAACCCACTGACTAAAGAGACAATAATCTGAATCCGGGTAACATTGGCTTGGGGTCGAAATCGACGACCTGGAAAGCCTGATATAAAATTGGTCTCGTAAGCCCAAATGATGGCTTGAGTCGCCCAAAAATTCGCTCCAACATCGATAAACGGCGTGTAGGGTCTTTTTTGGGGTTGTTGTAGGGCAGCTTGGAGTATAACGGCATATTCAGCGCGAGTCATGGGGCGATCGGGCCGAAATGTCCCGTCAGGGAATCCATTGACAATGCGGCGATCGCGCAATGCTTGGATAAAGGGGAATGCCCAATGATTGAGAGTATCGGGAAAGGAAGACATCGTTCAATTAAAAATTAAAAATGATTATAACGGACTAGCCGAACAGGATATGATTGCCAATCTAATTTTATCAATGTTGATCACCGTGGGTTTGGCCATACTGGGCATTTGGTTTGCAGGACTCCCCGGTTATTTTATTGTCTGGCTCTCCCAACCTTTTATCCGGTTTTGTTTTGGTCAAAGGGCCCTATCTAATTTGAATGCTCAACAAAGTTTTGCCGCAGTTTTTCTGGTATCTTTGTTTTGGGGATTTAATGTTCTTCCTGGGTATTTGGTGGCGTTTGTTTGGCTAAAAGAATATACCTTGATCAGTCAAATTCCAATTTTTGTCGGCGTGGTGTATGTAGGCAGTATGATCGTTGCTCTGCTAACCTATGGCTGGGTTTTGGGAAAATAGAAAGCTAATTGCTCCTTGAGAGGCAAGTAGTTCTCAGCTTGTTGTTAAGCGCATTTTCGCATAAAAATGGTCTCAGGAGTAAGGTGTATTGATGACAGTGAAGAGGGTTTGTTAAAATCAGATCAACGTTCACGTTCTATGTAGACAGAGGTTGTTACATGACGATTATTCTTGATAATCTTGAGCCAGAAATATTAGAAAAGCTCAAAAACACAGCCATTTCTCATGGTCGAACCGTGACAGAAGAAATTAAGGTTATTTTAACCGAAAAGTTAGATCAACCCCAAAAAATGAAAAATCCTGAAGAATTAGGGTGGAGTGAAGGATTCTTTGAGAAAACAGCAGGGGCTTGTGCGGATGATCCGATTCGGATTGACAGTGGAGGAATTGACTCCAACTTAGATCATTCTTTTGCCAATGTATTGAATGATTAATTCCATGATATATTTGTTGGATACCAATGTAATTGTTACATACTTAAATAATCGTTCTACCGCTATTAGAGAACGCTTGCAGCAAATACCGATTCAGGATATTTGTGTTTGTTCTATTGTTAAAGCTGAATTGTTTTATGGCGCAAACAAAAGCAATAATCCGGTCAAGACATTATTCAGGAAAAAAGATTTTTTGTCTGAATTCATCTCTCTTCCATTTGACGATCATTCAGCCGAAGTCTATGGAAGTATTCGAGCAGACTTAGAGCGAAAAGGAACGCCGATTGGTGCGTATGATTTGCAAATTGCAGCGATCGCGATCGCCTATAACTTAACCCTGGCAACCCATAATACCAGGGAATTTGCACGAATTGATCGGCTATCCTACGAAGATTGGAATGCTTAGAGAATAGAATAGAAGAGACACAGGAAATCACTATACACCCGTTCCAACTATAGATCGATAACCTTAAAGTTTTTGAAGTTGAAAAATCATGAAAATTTTGCGATCAAAGAAATTAATGGGTTTATGTTGCTCAGTTTTACTTCTAGCAAGTTGTGGCGCTTCAGTAGACACACCCTCCACACAGAGCGGCCAAAAGCCATCCCCATCCGATGGAACCATCACCATCTGGTGGACTAGAAGTTTCTACATTCAAGAAGATGAAGCCCTTGAAGCCGCGATCGCGCAATGGGAAAAGGAAACTGGGCACACAGCAGAACTGTTTTTTTTCGATGAAGACGATCTTCCCGGCAAAATTGCCAATGCCCTCAAAAGGAACGCTCCCCCCGAAATTGTTTTTTCGCCCCGTATTGCTTTTACCAGTGTCCCGCTGTGGGCTTGGGAAGGCAAACTCGCTGATGTATCCTCTGTCGTGGAACCCCTCAAAGAACAATATAGTTCTTCTGCCATCGAAGCCGTTTCCCTTTATAACCAGAAGTCCCAAAAGCGCTCTATCTATGCGACTCCTATTGGACAACGAACGATACACATTCATTATTGGCGAGACTTACTGGCAGAAGCGGGTTTAAACGAAGCTGATATTCCTCAAGAATGGGAGGCTTTTTGGAATTTTTGGAAACAGGCACAAGATAACTTACGAGCGAAAGGCTATACAGACATTTATTGCTGCGGTTTTCCCATGTCAGCCGAGGCCACGGATACACATTTTATATTTGAGCAGATTTTAGAGGCTTACGATATTCCCATTGTGGATGAAGAGGGCAATCTGATCGACAATCAGGAAATTCGCCAGCAGGTTGCTAGAGCCATGGAATTTTTCGCCAGTTTTTATCGCGAGGGCTATGTGTCTCCAGATGCAGACAATTGGACGAATGGGAGTAACAATAAAGCATTCCTTAACCAAAATGTCTTAATGACGATTAATCCTACGTTATCTATCCCAAACGCTCAAAAAGAAGATGAAGAAATTTATCAAGAGCGCATTGTAACGATTGGATTTCCCCAAGAACCCGATGGGGAAATCCCGCGCTATGTCGTTACACTCAAGCAGGTGGCCCTATTTGAATCTTCTCCCAATCCAGAAATTGCCAAAGATTTTCTCTCTTACTTCATCGAGCCAGAACATCTCGAGCCGTATCTGGAAAACTCGTTGGGTCGTTACTTTCCAGTTATGCCAGAACTCGCCGCCAAGTCATTTTGGAACAATCCAGCCGATCCTCATGTTTTTGCAGCCACCCAACAGTTCCAAAGAGGAGAAACGATTCCCTCTGCCCAATCTCTCAACCCAGCTTATAGTACCTTACAGTCTGAAAATATTTGGGGCCTGGCGATCGAGGGAATGGTTGCAGAGGGGAAATCTGGGGAGGAAGCCACCGAAGAGGCATTTTCCAGAATTCGCGAAATTTTTAGAGCATGGGAAAGATAGTTGAGACAATTACCCGTGATGAAGATGCTCAAAGTCTGGAAAAAAAGCCTCCTCGTCCAAATTGTCGGTTCTTTCTCGACTCTCTCGTTTGCGATCGTTGCTTTAACCAGCTATTTGGCTTTCGTGCAAGCAAGAAAATCTCTGAAGGAATCAATTTTCGATCGCCTGACAGCGGTGGCTTCTCTCAAAGAAGGAGAATTAAATCATTGGTTGCTCGATCGCCGCAATAAACTCCTCGCCTTGAATCAATTGCCAGAAGTCGGGATGCAGGCTCGAATATTACTGTCCGCGCAGCGATCGACCCCAGAATATCAAGCAGCTTTGGTTCAGTTGCAGACCGCTCTAAGTGGGTTTATTCGCGATCGCTCCGATTTTCACGAAATATTTCTACTCACTCGGGGCGGACGAGTTCTCGTTTCCACTGAACCGGAGAAAATTGGCGACTACGAACCCCTCCCCCGAAGCAGCGAGGCGATCGAAGGAAGGGAGAACAGTTTTACCGTCAACTTTTATCGTCTTCAAGATAGCGATCGCCCTGCTTTGACCATCACGACCCCTATATTAGACGGAACGGGCAAACGGATGGGACTGCTTGCCGTGCATCTCAACCTCGAGCGTCTCGATCAGATTGTGCGAGATAATCGTGGTTTGGGTAAGACAGGGGAAACCTATACAATCGTTGATTTTGGCAACGGTTTTGTCCATCACTATGCCTTTATTTCCTCTGAAGGCTTCGGTTCAAACGAGTTTCCTGATGGGATAGAGAGTGAGGGAATCGTGGCAGCAATGGAGGGCAACGACAATCGCGGTCTCTATCGCAACTATCGCAATATTCCTGTCATCGGTGCTTATCGTTGGTTGGAGCGGCATGACGCGGGTTTACTCGTGGAAATGGAGCAATCAGAAGCCTTCGCCCCTGCTCGTCGCCTTGCTTATCAGATTATTTTTGCCGGTTTGAGTCTATCTGGAATTTTAGCGATCGCAATGGTGTTGGTCGGTCGCCAGATCGTCAAGCCGATTTTAGCGATCGCCCAAGCCGCAAGATCCCTGGAGAGCCAGGTTAAAATCGGAGAGTTTAGCAATCTGCAACCTGCACCCATTTTAACCGAAAATGAAATTGGGTTTCTGGCAAAAACCTTCAACAAAATGAGTTTTCAATTGCAATATTCTTACGAGAAATTGCAAGAATACAGCCACAATTTAGAGTCTAAAGTTTCGTCAAGAACTCAAGAATTGAATTATAAAAACAAGCATTTACAAGAGACTTTAAATCAACTCGAACGCACTCAAATTCAACTCATTCAAAACGAAAAAATGGCGAGCTTGGGTCAAATGGTGGCAGGAATTGCTCACGAAATCAATAATCCAGTTAGTTTTATTGCCGGCAATCTCCAGCATTTGCAAGAATACGCAACCTCTTTACTTCATTTGATCGATCTCTATGAAACCGAATATCCTGAAGATACGGCGGCGATCGCTGATGAAAAAGAAGAAATCGATCTCGATTTTGTCCAAAAAGACTTACCCAAAATGTTGAATTCCATGAAACTGGGTACGACTCGCATTCGGGAGATTGTCATCAGCTTGCGTAATTTTTCTCGCTTGGATGAAGCGGATTGTAAAGCAGTGGATCTCCATGAAGGACTTGATAGTACGCTCTTAATTTTACAGAATCGTATCAAAGTCGCACCCAATCGCCCAGAAATTAAAATAGTTAAAGAATATGCCTCTCTCCCCCTGATTGAATGTTACCCCAGTCAACTCAATCAAGTTTTTCTAAACCTTATCAGTAATGCAATTGATGTTTTAGAACCGGGCGCGATCGCTGGGGAAATCGAAGAGCCAACCATTCGCATCCGCACCCGGTTAGAGGAACAAAACGCGATGATCGCGATCGCCGATAACGGCCCCGGAATTCCTGAAGAAATCCGTCATAAAATATTCGATCCATTTTTCACGACAAAGCAAATTGGCAAAGGAACGGGATTAGGGTTATCGATTAGTTATTCCATTGTCGTTGAGCGCCATGGTGGCGATCTAACTTGTAGATCTTTTCCCGGTCAAGGTACTGAATTTATCACCTCTATTCCCATTTAACCCATATTCCGCACGATACATTACATCAAATCCCCAAAATGCTGTATTAATATTGAAATAATGGAGTACTCAAGTAGCGATCGCCTCCACTCGGTTGAATCACCACAATCATCTGGCCTTGATGTTCTGGACGTTGGGCGACTTGCAGCGCCCCATAAACCGCCGCTCCCGTGGAAATACCGCTCAGAATTCCCTCTTCTTTGGCTAAACGGCGACCCATCTCATAGGCTTGCTCCTCAGAGATGCCTATGACCTCATCAATCAGATCTACTCGCAGCACATCAGGAATAAAGCCCGCGCCAATGCCTTGGAGATTATGGATATTGGCTTTTTCTCCACTTAAAACCGCACTGGTTTTCGGCTCGATCGCCACAATTTTAAGCCCTGGTTTCTTTTTTTTCAAATATAGACCTGCTCCTGTCAGGGTTCCCCCTGTGCCCACTCCCACCACCAAGACATCCAGCTTACCTTCAGTATCTGACCACAGTTCCGGCCCTGTCGTTTGGTAGTGGATTTTCGGATTTGCAGGATTACTAAACTGTTGAGGAGAAAAAGAATTAGGCGTACTCGCCAGTAATTCATTCGCCCGTTGAATGGCTCCAGCCATGTCCAAATGATCCGGAGTCAAGACCACCTCTGCACCATAAGCCTTGACCATCTGTTGACGCTCCCGGCTCATATGGTCTGGCATTGTCAAAACTAAGCGATAGTTTTTCGCTGCGCAAACCATCGCTAACCCAATCCCCGTATTGCCAGAGGTCGCCTCAATAATAGTAGACACGCCAGGGGTAATTAATCCCGCTTGCTCGGCTTCGGCGATCATACTCAAGGCAATTCGGTCTTTCACCGATTTAGCCGGATTCATCCCCTCTAGTTTCAGCACAATCTCGGCGTGACCATGTAATTGTTTGGGGAGATGCTGTAATTGGACAAGAGAAGTTGTGCCAATGAGTTCGGTAATGTTTTGATAAATCTGCATGTGAGAGAATAGGGAAATAAGAGAAGAAATGACTGTCAGCGTTTATAAAAGAAGTTGGAAAAAGATGGCAACGAAGCCTGCCATTAACAACAGATGGGGTAGGTTGCTCCAGAACGGACGTTGAGTAATTTTTAACAGGGGATAGAGACTAAAGGCGATCGCCCCCAACAGGGCCAGTCCTTGCAAAAAGACCGCCACATCCGAACTCCAGGTCAGCACCGGCCAACCCTCACCAGAAAAGCCAAACGTACGAGCTGTTACCGGTAACAGTTTGCCCGCTTCCGTCATCGCGGCTGGAATATAATAGGCTAAATTCACCCCCAACGTCATCGGCAAATAGGCATAAATTGTGACCAAATAGGGAGGCATTTCCCGGTCAAAGAGCCGGGCGATCGCATGAACCCCATAGGTTAAACCCCAAGGAATACTCAACAACAGTGCCACCACAGGCAAGGCCATAAACCAAGGTTGCCCCGTAATTAAAGTGCTATCCAGGCCAAAAAAGCTCAACACTTTGTCGGCAGAATGCATAAACACCCCACCAAACAAGAGCAGTAGTAGTGCCACTTCTGCCCAAAAGGGTTGGTGATTTTCCAATAAATCCGTCGCCACGAACCGCAGATTTAACTGTACCGAGCGGTTGGGGCAAGCCTTTAAGCAGCTCATGCACAACACGCAATCCCGGTTATCCCGCAGTTGGGCAGGATGGGAATAGAGGGGACAGCCTTCTGTTGCTTGTCCCTCATTCGGTAGGGAATCCGCAAAGGTAACCGGAGTGGCATCACTGCCTTTATAACAGCCAAACGTACTACATTGACTTCCACAAATTTGCTGAGTCGATCGCAACTCAATCAAGGCCAGTTTAGCAAACATCCCATTCATGCCACCAATGGGACAGAGATACCGACACCACAAACGCCGCTCATAAATCAGGCTACAAATCACTGCACCAGCAGTAATGATCAGCAATAAATCAGAGGACAGATAGGGCGTATGGGGCAGATCTGCAAGTTTCTCCCAGAGATAAATAGCCACAAAACCGCCCCAGAGCAACCATGCTCCCCAACGATTCATCCATTTTGTGGGCCAAGGGAGCAGTTTACGGGGCCAAATCCATAGGGAGAGGGTTCTGATCCATTCTCCGGTCACCATAAATGGACAAACGGCACACCACAACCGACCAATAAAAGGGAAGAGAAACAGATAAAAGGGCCACCACCAAGCCCAAAAGAGATTCAGAGTCATGTTAGAGTCACGAGTTTGGGGGCCTAGATAGCCCATGAGGGTGACGGGGATAAACAGGAGCATGACGACAACCCAGAATCGTTTAGGCCACCAATCACTTAGCAGAAATCGACGCAACCAGGGCAGTTGATTGAGTAAATCGACGCGAAAGGCATTTTTTTGGGATTGAACTGACCAGAGGACTTGTTCGGGAATGATCGTTTGTCCGGGGGGAGTCATCAGCACCGCCCGTTTAAGGATGCTTTGCAGTTCGGCCACGTTGGCGGGATAGTCGTAGCTGATTAGACGGCGCAAATCTGCTTGATTGAGGCTTAAGGGCGATCGCTGAGTTTCTTGGCAGTATTTATGTAGAAAATACCGGGCAAATCCAGGAATATCTAGTTTACGCTGTTTCAGGGAGGGAAGTTTGAGGGTGTGACAGGGGAAATTACCCAACGAGATCGAGGAAGGACTGCTGAGGATCAGACGCACCCAGGACTGGATCGGGGGGCCCTCTGGGTTGGGAGTGAGGAGGTTAGTGTGCAGATAGCCCAACAGGCGATCGCGGTCTTTTTGGCTTAGAAGCTGACAATTTTCAATTAATAAGGTTCCTCGCTCTAGGAGTTCAATCACTCCCAGTTGTTGACCCGCGTGACCAAAAAGGTCATCCGTATTCAGGGCCCCATTCTCCTCACGGGGAAGTAAGGCACAGTCGAGTTCAGCCCAGGGATGATCTTTAATTCCTGAATAGTGATGAATATAACCAGCCAGAAAGGTTTTTCCCGCTCCAGGAGGGGATTGGAGTTGGATGGGTTTCAGGTCTAGGGTTGCTTGTTCAATCTGTGAAGCGAGTTTTTGGCCGATTTTGCTTTTGCCAATAATCAACTGATCCGTAGGAATTGGTCGGATAAAGGCTTGTAGTCCTTGGATGCGGATTTGTTCGGTCACGATGCGATCGGCAAAATGCTCTAAGTCTTGCGCTAGAAAGGTATTAAAGGCTTTTTCAATTTGTGGATATTGGGTGGTGAGCTGCTCAAAGTCTGTTTGGCTCAGAAACCAGAATTCGCTTTTGGCGATCACCACGGCATTGGTGCGATAGGTCGCCATCGGTTGGTGGAGGGCTAAGGGAGTATAACCAAACAGTTCTCCAGCGCTGTAATAGCGAATGTGGGTTTTGCCCACCAGGGAAGAGCGATAAATCTCCACCGAACCCCATTTGATTAGGTATAACCCAATCGGTTCTATGCCTTGGTGATAAATGTCTTGGTTGGGTTCCACTTTCAGCAAACGTAGAGATTGAGCGATCGCCTCAATTACGTTGTCGCTTAATTGCCCCCATACTCGATGAAAGCTTAACCAGTCGATACCGTCTGTAATCTCGGTTTCTTCCAGGGATATGTCTTGCTCTTGATGGGGCCGTAACGGAAGGAGTGAACTAGGAATCATGCTATCTGTGCCCGATGTAGCTCATCTATTATTTTAATATAGTTATGCAGTTATTGAAATTTTGTCTCCCCGTCAAAGTACTGAATTTATCATTTCGATTCCCATTTAATTGTTAATTGATATAACATGAACAGCGATCCCTACAAACTGAAACGTTTTCTAGGCGCACAAGCGACGATTTATGAGAAAGTCTTGGCTGAACTCAGAGCAGGTCAGAAGAAATCCCATTGGATGTGATATATTTTCCTCCAGTATCAAGGCTTAGGCTTTAGTATGATGTCGCAAAAGTATGCAATCCAAAGTCTAGACGAAGCTAGAGCTTATTTAGAGCATCCGGTTTTAGGCGATTGCTTGCTCGAATGTACGACAACGGTTTTAGGCATCACTGGGCGATCGGCACATGACATTTTTGGCTCCCCTGATGACCTCAAATTGCGATCATGTGTCACCTTATTTTCAGTTGTTTCACCCCCTGATTCTGTTTTTGTACAATTGATTGTTAGAGCAGTTTTACAACGGACAAAGAGAGACTAAGACGTTGGAGTTGTTGGATTCGAGCATTGAAAACAGGAGGTAGGGTGGGCAAGCTGATCGGGGTAGAGCGTCAATTCTCTATCTGTACCTTGCCCACCCTACAACACCTACTGTGAGATACGCTGTTACCCAAGCATCTATAACAGTTTCATGAAATTTGAAATTCCTACGCCGCTTGGATTTACAGTTAGAACCTCTGAAGAATACTGGCAACGGTTAATCATCAAGCACCCTGATATTGAGGAGTTGGAGAATCTCATCCAATTCGCTCTTTCAGCACCGGACGAGGTTCGACGCAGTAGCCGGGATGCAGAAGTATTATTGTTTTATCGGGTACGGCGAGAAGAACGTTGGGTTGTTGCAGTTGCGCGACGCTTAAATGGAGATGGATTTTTGATCACAGCCTACCAAACGGATGCGATTAAGGAAGGGGAAACAGTATGGCTCAAATAAAGGTGTTTTATGAACCAGAAACGGAGCTATTGAGCGTGTTCTGGCAAGTTCCACGAATGAATCAAATTGCTACTGAGCTTGGAGATGGGGTGATTTTGATCAAGGATGGGATCAGTGGTGAGCCAATTGGCATAGAAGTGCTGTCCTACCGTCCTGGTGACGACCGCTTTGATGCCGTAAGTGTTGAATTAGGGAAAATGAGTTCGATGCAGCTAACCGGGTAACTAGACCGTTATACAACCGGGAGTAGGGGCGAAAAATTTTTTGCCCCTACTTATGATTTGGTCTTCAGGAGATCCTGTAGTAGTATTTGCTAATTGTTCCCCGATCGCGAAAGGACAGACCTAGGGTGAAACCTCGCTCAAGCTATTACGATTTAATTCCCTATCTTCGCCAAGAGTGGCAAACGATCGCCCAAGCCCTGGTGTGTACTCTTCTATTTACGGGCTTTTGGCCGATTTTAGCCCAACTGGCTGGGGAGATTGCCGAGTTGATAGGTCAAGGTTTGGTGGTGGAAATTGCCCAACTCGCGGCGATCGCGGCTGGGGTTTTTCTCTTGCGAGGCTTGGCACAATATGGACAAGATGCCTTAATGGCCAAAGCGGCTTTTCTCATTGCCCGCGATTTACGCCAAGAAGTCTATAGCCATTTGCATCGCTTGAGTTTAGATTACTTTGAAACGGCCAAAACTGGCGATTTATCCTATCGTCTCACTGAAGATGTGGACCGCATTGGGGAAGCCATTAACAAGATTTTTCACCAATTTCTCCCCAGTATTCTCCAGTTAATTGTAGTCATTGGTTATATGGTCTACATTAACTGGCAACTGACCCTAGCTGTAGCGATTGTTGCCCCCTTAATGGCCCTTTTGGTGGGATGGTTTGGGGAAAAATTGCTTCAGTATTCTCGCCGCAGTCAAAATCGAGTCTCAGATTTAGCGTCTTTGATTTCCGAAGTTTTGGGAGGTATTCGCTTAGTAAAAGCCTTTGGTGCAGGAGATTATGAGGTCGATCGCTTTAGTGTCCAAGCCGAACGCAATCGCCGCGCCAAGTATAACGCCGAACGATTAAAGGCCATTCAGTTTCCCGTGGTCGGCTTTCTAGAAGCCATGAGCATTATCTTCCTCTTATTCCTGGGAGGATGGCAAATTCAACAAGGAAATTTGACCGGCAATGGATTTTTACGCTATGTAGTCGCCACAGCCATGCTTATCGATCCCATTTCCTTTGCCACGAGTAATTTTAACGAATTTAAGCAAGCTGAAGCTTCTGTAGACCGGGTATTTGAGTTAATGAAAATTGCGCCCCAGGTCGTCGAGAGTGCAGAGGCGATCGCCTTACCCAGAGTTGAAGGAACGGTAGACTATAATCACGTTTATTTTGCTTATGACAGCCAGAAACCCGTCTTACAAGGCTTAAGTTTTCAGGTTAACCCCGGCCAAGTCATTGCCTTAGTGGGGCCTTCAGGAGCAGGGAAAACGACACTGGTTAATCTGCTTTTACGGTTTTATGATGTGCAGAGCGGTGCAATTCTCATTGATGGAGTGGATATCCGCAAAGTTACCTTAAACTCCCTACGGCAACAAATTGGCATCGTGCCCCAAGAAACTATCCTATTTTCTGGCACAGTCGCCCAAAATATTGCCTTTGGTCAAAAAGAATTCAATCTTCACCAAGTCGAAGCAGCGGCTAAAATTGCCAATGCTCACCCATTTATCGAGCAACTGCCTGAAGGATATCAAACTTGGATGGGAGAGCGAGGAATGACCTTATCCGGAGGACAACGACAGCGAGTGGCGATCGCCCGTGCAGTCTATCTTAATCCTCGAATCTTAATTCTCGATGAAGCCACATCTGCCCTAGACTCAGAATCAGAAAGTTTAGTACAAGAAGCCCTAGAGCGAGTGATGCACAATCGCACCGTCTTTATTATTGCCCACCGTTTAGCCACAGTGCGCCGAGCTGATCGCATCCTAGTCGTTGAACAAGGTCAAATTGTGGAGTCAGGAACCCATCAGGAACTCTTGGATAAAGGCGATCGGTATGCTCTGTTTCACGCTCGCCAATTCAATTAATGTAGGTAATGGGTAATGGTTTATTCAAGGCTTAGATTTTCAAGATCTGCTAGATCTTGGGTTCGCCCAGAGGCCCGTTTATTTTTCTTCAGATTTTCTAGGTCGATAAATTTGACAGTTATACTATCAATCTCAAGCTCCAACCGCTCTTGATAACAGGTTTTGAAATCAATACCGTCAGGGGTTGTCAGGAGATCAATGCGATTTGGCGGATCACCCAACTCGATGATGTGGTCTGGTTCCAGAAAATCTTCTGGTTTTAGACCGAGTGACCCAAAACCGAAATCGCTTAAGGATTGAATAAGCTTCTGGGCGTTTTCCAGTTCCATTTCAATCCAAATATCAATATCTTTGGTGTAGCGAGGATAACCGTGAGCAGCAACAGCATAGCCTCCAACGATAAGATATCGCACATCATTACTGTTTAATGATTCGATAAACTCTCTGAAGTCGGGGTTGAGCATTGTATTTCCATTGATTATATTCTTGACGGATTTGTTCGAGGGTCGCCAGGCACTCAGTAGGATGGCGTGTTTGCCAGTAGGTCAAGTCTTTGGGTTGCTGCTTTTGGTTGACTTTGGTATAAGTCATGGAAATGGTGCGTTTTGCTGGTGGGGTCATGGGGATAATTAACAATGAGTGCTGAGGGACTAATTGTAACGTAGTTCGACGGACTTGATTCAAATCATTCCAGTCGCACCATTGCCTTTTGCCTCTTGCCTTACCTACTACAGAGACTCTAAGTAACTCAACAAATCTGCCATTACTTCCGGACTCGGCTGAAACTGGGGCATTGGTGGAGTTCTACCCGTGATGACTTGTTCGATTAAACGGCGCTTAGACCGATGTTCCGATACTCCTTTCAAACTCGGTCCCACTCGGCCATTGGCTTCCAAACCATGGCATCCAGCGCAATTCATTTGGAAAATCGCATGGCCCTGAACCCGATCTCCTTCCAAAGCCAATACTTCCCTCAAGTAGGGGTCGGGCCGATCTAAGTACTGGAGAGCGAAGCCCAGAAGCCCCAGCACCACGACAACCAAGACAACGATGCTCCACCAGCGTTTACTCAAGAGGGAGTCAGAGCTAGGATGATCTAATGTTTTATCACTAAACTGCTTAACCAATGGGTTTAAATAAAGAAGACGGTTTTTGGAGAAATATGAAAATTTAATAACTTACTAATAACATAACTTAAAATTTCGCAACTTCCAAACAGGTCGGGCTTACTCCATTCTGGGTCTTCCCCTGAAAATATTGGAGAAACCTGCCCAGGGAACCGATCTGGTCAAAGTGAAGAGAACACGCTAGGTTATATCTGTCTCTGACGCGATCCGAAAGCACAATTGCCTCCAGGATGACCTCTAAGCCGTGATGATTTCCCAACAAGAGTTTGTATCCAACCCGATCAAAGTCTACGTCCCTAGGGGGTCTTGCTCTATTGATTAAGAGTGGGTTCCGCCAGCGGGCTATTAATGTTTAAGATGAACATATAACGCTGAACCAGCGCAATTTCGCTTATGGAAGGATCATTTCAAATCACTCTCTTAATTATCCTCACGGTTATGGCCGGGATTAGTGCCCAAGTGCTGGCAGATTTTCTGCGCGTACCGGCGATCGTTTTCCTATTGCCCTTTGGTATTTTGTTAGGGCCAGATGGATTGGGATTGATCGATCCTCAACTACTCGGCATTGGGATTGAAGTGATTGTAGCGCTCTCGGTTGCTCTGATTTTATTTGAAGGAGGACTGAATCTAGAGCTTCGAGATTTGGGAAAAGTGTCCGGAAGTTTGCGAAATTTAGTGACGATTGGCACATTAATTACTTTGGTGGGCGGGGGGATCTGTGCCCATTATTTGGGCGAGTTTCCTTGGGGAATTGCCTTTCTATATGCCTCGTTAGTGGTCGTGACGGGGCCGACTGTGATTTCTCCTTTACTCAAGCATGTGAAAGTCCAGCGACCTGTCGCTACACTCCTAGAAGGAGAAGGGGTCTTAATCGATCCGGTGGGGGCGATTTTGGCGGTGGTGGTTTTGGATATTATCCTCAATGGAGATGCCGATCCAATCTCCATTATCAGCGGATTGTTACTGCGCCTAGGTATTGGTGGGGCGATCGGTGCTTTGGGGGGCTGGGGACTGGGTTGGTTTCTCAAGCGCAGTAAGTTTTTATCGGAAGACTTAAAAAATTTAGTCGTTTTGGCAGGGTTGTTAGGCTTGTTTGGTATTGCCCAAACCATCCGCTCAGAGGCTGGATTAATGGCTACCGTTGTCTCTGGGATTGTGCTGCGGGGGTCTTCGCTACCGGAGGAGCGCTTATTACGACGCTTTAAGGGCCAACTGACGATGTTGGCGGTTTCGGTCTTATTTATTTTATTAGCCGCAGATTTATCGATCGCCAGTATTTTCGCCTTGGGTTGGGGCAGTGTCTGGACTGTCTTGATGTTAATGTTCGTCATCCGTCCCCTGAATATTTGGGTCTGTACCTGGACAAGCGATCTGAATTGGCGACAAAAGTTATTTTTAGGTTGGATCGGCCCCAGAGGGATTGTTTCTGCCTCTGTTGCGTCCTTATTTTCGATTTTATTAACTCAACGGGGTATTAACGGGGGAGATTCCATTAAAGCCTTGGTGTTTTTAACCATTATTATGACCGTGTTATGTCAAGGTCTAACGGCAGGATGGTTCGCTAACTGGCTACACATCACCTCCACAAAAGCCACAGGAGCAGTCATTGTGGGGATTAGCCCCTTGAGTCGATTAATGGCTCGCTTGTTTGAGGAACAAGGAGAATCCGTAGTTCTGATCGATACAAACAAGGAAGCGTGCCGTCAAGCGGAAGCGGAAGGACTGCGGGTATTTGTGAGTAGTGCTTTAAATACCGCCGTTTTGGAAGAAGCGGGATTGGCTTCGATGGGGACATTTTTGGCCATGACGAATAATGGTGAGGTCAATTTTGTCTTAGCGCAACGGGCAGTAGAAGAGTTCGATCCACCCAGGGTATATGCCGTTTTTCCCCGTGATTCCCAAGGACAACAACATTCTGCTAGTCCCCAGAAGATTGCCCAGGCGTTTAGCCCAGATTTACCAATTAAGGTTTGGAATCAGTATGTGGACGAGGGTAAGGTAAAGTTGGGGGTAACCACGCTGAAGTCGGAAGGACTAGGGTTTCAACAGGCCCATTTGCAAGCCCTAATTCGCGCTGGAGAGTTGGTTCCTATTTTACTCTCTAGGGATAGCCGCCTAGAAGTGATGCCGGCTTCGGAAGAATGGCGCAGTGGCGATCGGATTATTTATTTGCTCCACGATCCAAGACCTGTTCTGTTAAAGCGTTTGTCAGGTGCTTCTCAGGCAACTCGATTATCCGTAGAGCGCTTACCGGAAGTAGAAGAAATCCCACTGACGAAAGGACAACCAGGAAAGATATTAGATGTAGTCCCCACTGAATCGAAACCAGATAAGGTATCGGATAAACAGGCGAAGGTCGGATAGGAAGATGGGGAATGGGGATAAAGGACCAATTCCCTATTCCGTCGCAAGGGGCGGTATCAATGTCAAGAATCGTGACGGTTTTATCGATGAATTATTAAATATTTTTTCAGGAATACACCGCCTCTAAGAAGGTTGGGGTTCAATGGAAGAAGTAAGGAATTTACACGAACAAAGGATTGGGCCCATTGCACGTAAGGACTTAAGGCTATGAAACGACCTTCACAACTCACGCGGTTGATTTGGGATTTTTATCGGGAAAATCAAGGAGAATTAAGGTCTTTGCTACCTTTGTCTCGATGTCAGGTGTTTAGACGGTGGGGGGTGTTACATATTCGCTGTTTGAATCGAGAGATGGCAGAGGCGATCGCTAAGGTCTATGCTTTGATTCGTGAACCGGTCATCCAATTGAGGTTAGCCCACACGATTAAAATTCAAGTGGATCAGCGATCGATCGCGGTAGTTGATGTCCCATCTGGAGAATTAATGGCTTGATCTCTCCTGTGGTCTGCCTCAACCTGAAGATGCCTGAATAGATAAAGATGAGAATTTTTCTTGGCGATCGCTAAAACTAATTCTCATCTTTTGAGTATTGACAAAAATTACTGCATCTCATTACGTTAGATTAAACTCTGCTCATCACTCCCCTTTACCGAACTTCACGGTATGTTATTCACTAGCTTTACCTTCCTCGTTTTTGTTCTGATTACCTTTATCCTTTATTACTTACCCATATTCAAGGGGATACAGGTTCCAATTCTCGTTATTGCTAGTTTTATCTTTTATGCCTGGAGCTTCCCGGCTCTCCTGTTGTTACTGATCGTCTCCATTGGCATTAATGTTTTAACCAGCTTCAAAATTTGCCATACAGAAAATCGACAAGTTAGAATTCTCTGGGCAATCTTAGGTGTAGCAGCGAATTTAGCTGTGTTGGGATTATTTAAGTATGGTGCTTTACTCACCAACCTATTTACTAACCTTCTCAATATTAATCCCACTCCAGAAGATGCTCTCATACAAACCCTTTTACATCTGCCTCTCCCCATTGGCATCTCCTTTTACACTTTTCAAGGTATTAGTTTAGTTATCGATGTCCTGCGTCAGCAAGATAGTGAATGGGAAGTGAGAAAATATGAAGAGAAATTTTTTGTCCATCTCACCCCCATCCGTTATTTACTCAATACGTCTTTTTTTCTGTCCTTCTTCCCTCAACTGGTTGCCGGGCCAATTGTGAGAGCCAATGATTTTTATCCGCAAATTGCGAGAAAATATTTTCAGGATATCCCTTGGGAATTGGTTTTTCGTTCCCTGGTGTCTGGATATTTCCTAAAAATGGTAATTGCAGACAACTTAAAGGACTATACATTCTGGATTACCTATCCCTATTATCAAAGCCAAGGAACTCTCACTAACTTGGTTTTACTTTTTGGCTACTCCATGCAAATTTTCGCGGATTTTGCCGGATATTCCTTAATTGCCATCGGTTTAGCTGCATCTTTTGGATATACGCTGCCACAGAATTTTAATTTTCCCTACATTTCCCGTTCGATTGCTGAATTTTGGAGACGGTGGCATATCTCTTTATCAACCTGGTTAAAATATTATTTGTATATTCCTCTAGGAGGAAATCGCAAGGGCAATATCAGAACATATATTAACTTGATGATTGTCATGACTTTGGGCGGATTATGGCATGGAGCAGCTTGGAGCTATGCTGTATGGGGGATGTTTCATGGCATGGGGTTAGCGGTAGAACGCTTTTTCAGCTCCAATCACCTGTTTCCCTCTCCAGAGAATGAACGTCCACAATGGCAACAGGTTTTACTTGATAGTATTCGCATATTGGGGGTCTTTATCTTTGTTACCCTGGGTTGGCTACTTTTTAAACTTCCTGAGTTTAGCCAAGCAGTAAATTTTATCACTACTCTGGTCAATAATATCTCAGTAAAACCAGTGCTGATTCGGATTATTCCTGTTGTGATTTTCTCCACTCCAATCATCCTGTACCATCTACCTCACTTTCCAGCATTTAGCCATAGATGGGAGGAATCAATCAGTTCTCGCACAGGTAAAATGACAGAATTACTGAGTTTTACTCTAATGCTGGTTATGATTATTCTCAATAAAGGAAGCTCTAATGCGTTTATCTACTTTCAATTCTAAGGTAATAAAGATAATAAAAATGAACTTTGTTGTGCAGTCATTAGTTTTGTGCTGCACACTGATAATTGGATATCAAGCCTTGATTTTTGCTGGTTTAATTCCTCCGAGTAAAGGAATTCATCAAGCACAAGCCAATATGATCAATGCTGAAAAATATGTCTATAAACAGTCTGTAAATACTCAAATGGTAATGGTAGGCAGTTCTCTGACAGCTACCCTGAAGGAAGAGCTTATGGGTTCTAATGTTCTGAATTTGGCGATGCGGGGAGGGTGTACTCAAACGGGTTTAGAAATTGTTAATAAAAAGTCATCACCGCCCAAAATATTACTGGTAGAAATGAATGAAACAATTCAAAGAGAAATGGATCGAGAATTAATTGATTCTCTATATAATCCTTTTCTCTATTTTCTGCGTATGAATTTCCCGATGTTTCGACAAGAATACCGACCAGTGAGTGCTTTTGTATACGCTTTAAAACAGTGGTCACAAGGAAATAGGCAATCAGGACAATCAACAGATTCACCTTTAAGAGAAGCACAAATACAACGAGTTAAGGCTCAATGGGCAATGCCGTTATCTGATGAAACAAAAGAGTTGATTGTTGAACAGGCAAAAGTGATTCAACATCAGTTGTCAGATGTTAGCTCTAATGGTTCCCGGATTATCTTGTTCAATATGCCTGGAGAACCTGGATTAGATAATACCGTTCAGAAGCAACAAGTTCGAGAGCTAATGAAAGAGTTGTTTCCAAGCGAGCGCTTTGAATGGTTATCCAATCCTCAGAGAAGTTGGAAAACGAGCGATGGAGTACATTTAACGACTGACGATGCCCAAGAGTATGCACTTTTTTTGAAACAACAATTACTCGATCCGATCTCAGGTTAAACCGCGAACTCAAGATAATCGTTTTTGTGGGTTATGAATAAAAAGTTAGTGCGATTTTTAGGCTTATTCTGCATGGCTTGTATTGCCTGGAGCTGTATGAGTCATTGGGGTTATTCTTCCCAAGGAGACTACTCTTCAGCTTGTAGGACACTCCAGGTTACCCGTTATCCAGCGCTGACTCCAGTTCCTGAAAATGGCGATGAGCATTATCGCGATCAAGTCTACCTGAATGGGGTATGGGATTTTCAACCGGCGATCGCTACCTCTACCACTCCCCCCCAAAGTCATTGGGGCAAAATTCGCGTTCCCGGTGACTGGAGACGGGAAAATGCCAAATCATACCCAGGTGTCCTTTCCCGTGGTACTGGCGACCCTTGGAAGGGGTTTAACGGAGAAACTTTAGCCCAAGCTTGGTATCAAAAACAGGTCAGTATTCCTCCTGAGTGGGAAGGGCGCAGAATCCTACTCAGTTTGGAACGGGTTAGCACGGATGCCAATTTATATATTAATAACCAAGTTTGTGGTGAAGTCAATTGGCCCTATGGGGCTGTAGATATTACTTCAGTAGTTCATCCTGGACAAGAGAATAATCTGAGTTTTTTAATTCGTTCCATTCCCGATCGCGAGGATAAAGCTGTAATTATGGGGCCGAATGAGATTTATACTACTGAAGCCAAATTAGCCTCTCGCGGTTTGATTGGGGAGGTGCGATTATTAAGTATTCCCCAAGGTGCATGGATTAGTGATGTCTTTGTACAACCTTCAACCCGAAAACAACAAATAAAAGTTGATGTTGAACTCACGGATATTACCCAAACAAGTTCGGTGGAAATAACAGCCAAAATGCTCGATGAACAGGGTAAAGTTGAACAGGAATTTACAGCGATAAAACCAGTTCAAGCACAAGCGCTCCAAACTCTAAATTTAGTCTGGGATTGGCAAAATCCTCGATTATGGGATGTGGATCGGCCAAATTTATATACTCTCCGGTTACAAGTGAAGGGAAAAGGAATTGAAGATACTTATGACCAATCATTTGGCTTTCGAGAATTCTGGATTGAAGGGAAAAATTTCTACTTAAACGGAACAGAAATACGGCTGCGCCCCGTGTACCATGAAGATATGTGGAAACCTTGGACAATCGGTATCCCTGAAGTTATGGATCGTATGATTGAAGAGTATCAGTGGGCAGGATATAATATAACCGAACTCTGGCCCTGGAATCATGATGAACGGGGACGATGGCATTTTCGAGAGTTGTTTGCTGAACGGGCTGATTTAAAGGGATTTCCAATTATGGCTCCTGTGCTTTCCATCAGTCAATTATCAAGATCGGGAGATTGGAATAAAGCGCATATTAGGCAAGTTTGGGAAACACGAATGGTGAATGAATTACGTCGTTATCGTAATCATCCATCAATTATGATGTGGGTAACAAATCCTAACTATTTCGGCCACAATGACGACCAAAATCCTCGAAGAATTGGTTTTAAATTAGTCGGAGAAAAGCTCAGTAAATTGTCAAATAAGCGTTTCCAACGATTATCGCCAGTCGGTGAAGAAGTGGCAAAAATAATTAAAAAATATGACCCTATTCACTCGGTGGTATTTCATCAAGGTGCATCTGTTGGAGAAGTCTATACCCTCAATTCTTATTTAGGGATGATTCCACTACAAGAGAGAGAACAATGGCTTTCTAGTTGGTCAGAACAAGGCGATATGCCTTACATGGTTGTTGAATTGGGTACCCCTTTACACACAACCATGATGAGAGGGAGAGATGGGTTTGGAAATGCTGTCCGTAGCGAACCTTTGATGACTGAATTTAGTGCTATTTATTTGGGAAAAGAAGCATACAAATTAGAGTCATCTGAGTATCGTTCTCAAATCCCAACTTTGTTCTTGAAAGACCAAGAGTATGAAAATTGGCATTTTAATCATGAGTTGGATTTTGCACCAGCTTTCCAGAAGCTACAAAATTTATTTACTACGAATACTTGGCGGAGTTGGCGCACATTTGGCATCACAGGAGGAATGATTCCTTGGCATCATGGTCATGGTTGGGAAATCTTAAATCAGGGCCGAGAAGGGATCGAGGTTGAGCTATCAGGAAAACACGGCCCTTATTTAGAGGAAGTACCGAGATATTTGTGGCACTATTGGAAACCAGATAGTTATAGGGTTCATCCGGGTGGAGATGCTCTTCTAAAAAATAATGCTTCAACACTGGCTTGGATTGCCGGTATGCCGGAATTTACAACCAAAGATCATAGCTTTAAAGGAGAGGATAAGTTAGAAAAACAAGTGGTATTAATTAATGATACTAGAGCTGAACAAGAGTTTTCTTTTAATTGGGAAGTTAAGGTTAATGGAGATACAGTTGGAAGAGGTGAAGATAGCGGAAAGATTATGGCAGCTCATACTCTATTTTTTCCGATTACAGCCACTCTGCCAAAGGTTTTAGGGGATCAAGCTTGGGATGGAGAAATTTTACTCAAGTCTAGCATTGGTAGCGATCGCCATGATGATATGTTCCATTTTCGAGTGTTTCCTGACCGGCAATTAAAAACCAGTACGGTTACTATATTTGACCCTGTAGGCAAGACCACTCAAATGTTCGAGCAGTTAGGCTACTCGTTGATGCCATGGGATGGAAATCAAGTCGCTAATGTTTTAGTCATTGGTCGTGAAGTTTTGTCACAAGGACATAAACTGCCAGGGGATTTGGAAAATTTTGTCCTCAATGGAGGTCGAGTGATGGTATGCACTCAAAATCCGCAATGGATACAACAGGCACTCAACTTACGAGTTGCTCCTCATTTAAGTCGCCGTGCTTTTCCAGTTGATGAGAGTGATGAAATTTTTCACGGATTGAATCTACAGGATCTCAGAGATTGGAGAGGTTCAAGTACCTTACTTGAAGCCTATCCTGATACAACAGATGGAGATACAGTCAAGAGTCCAGCCGGTTCCCCATGGTATGGTTGGCACTGGGGAAATGAGGGTGCAATCAGTAGTGCTTCAATTGAAAAGCCCCACTTGAGTTCTTGGAGACCGATTCTAGAATCTGAATTTGATCTAGCTTATACACCACTGATGGAACTCGACTATGGTCAAGGGAAATTAATTTGGAGTACATTAGATTTGGAAGATCGTGTTCCTCTTGATGCTGGAGCAACACAATTATTAGAACAAATTATTCAGTATACTGCCACATCAGATCTCTCCAGTAAAGTGGATAATGTCGTGCTTATAGGCAGCGATAAAGATGCTAATCAGTTGAATGAACTCGGTTTAATTTATCAAAGAGAAGATTCTTTCGTTCCTGATGCGAATTTAATCATTATTGGAGAACAAATTGTCCTTAATGATCGAGATATGCGTGAGTATTTAGGCAAGGGAGGAAAGCTATTTTTCTTACCCAGGCGAAATAACTCTGTTTTAGGGATAACTGTAGGTAAAACTGAAAATTTTAGCGGTTCGTTAAATGTTCCTTCATGGTTAGAAACTCGTGGTTTAAGTGCTTCTGATCTGCGATCGCGCACAGACTATGATGCTTGGTTAATTGAATCCGGTGGAGAGATAGGAGCAGATGGATTATTGAGCCGAGTAGAAGTGGGTGATGGGGTGGCAATTTTTTGCCAGATTAACCCAGAGTCCTTAAATGCTGATACTCAGACGTACTTACGCTATACTCGCTGGCGACAGACACGAGCGATCGCCCAGATTTTGGCGAATTTAGGAGCAAAGTTTAAAGCCGATGAGACTATCTTTGAGGGAATAAAACCTCACCAGAGATTTAAGTTTCTTGGTGAAAAAGCTTCATTTTATCATCCTGATTACCGGACTGATTTTGAGTTAGGTGATGATCCCTATCGCTATTATCGCTGGTGAATTTTTCTCTAGGACAATCAATTTCAACCTTTAAGGGCTTTAGAGCTTAGGGAGAGGATTGCTGTTTTAGTAGCGCTCGTAATCGGCTTCTAATCCTTACTTTCCGTTTGAAACGAGTCCAAGAGTTCTCGTTATTGGCTTTGGCAATACCCTGGTAGACTAAGGCTTTTTCAGGAGTAACTTGAATATTTTTGGGATAAGTGAGAACTTGGAAATTATCGGGAGGCTTGGCAACGGGAATGGCTTGATTTCCACAATGAGTTCCGCTCCCATCCCGACCAATATTATCGACGAGAGAGTATCTGGGAAATAAGGTTAGTCCTTCCTGCATAAATACACTCAGATACCACATAATACCCCAGGCATCTATTTTTCCTGCGATTAAGTCTTCAAGCAGTTCAAAGTAAAAATAGGAGTTATTTAGATCAAATTGATATCGAAGTTTGCGATTTTTTTTCAGGAGATCGTAACCAGTCAGCTTAGGATCGAGATGTTGCCATGCTCGCTGCCATGTTCCCCAGCCCCATGTGGTGATGGAAGGCAAGAAAAAGCTATCGGTATCACAAGAAAAATCCGCCGGAAACATATGACCAGAAATTTGCATCACCCGTTCTTCATTTTGGTAGCGCTCTAAGGCGTGATTCATGTATTCCAAAAATTGGGGATGTAGCAGTAAATCATCTTCTAAAACGATGACTTTGCCGTACTGATTGCTCAGTTCAGTTACTCCAGTAATAATAGATTTCGCTAGACCAATATTTTTTTCTCTTTCAAGAATTTCAACTTCGCCGCACCACTGTTGACTTTTGACCACTGTTCTGGCTTCCATCACCCGATCGCGATCGCTAGGAGATTTAATTCCATCACAGAATATATACAGCTTGCTCTCTTGAGCTAAATGGCATTGAGCTAGGGATGAGAGCGCTCTGAGGGTATGTTCCGGACGTTTATAGACAAAAAAGGCGATCGGTGCTAAATCCATATCAACAAGTCCTCAATATTCTGGAGCAAGAGACCATTAAGTACAGCCACATTATAATCATTCCCAACATCGATCGCACTTAGTGATTCGATGAAACTCATCGTTTCCATAAATTTTCTAAGATTAATGCTTTAGTCATCAACCGACCAATTTGTTGGAATCTGGGATAAGTAATGTACACTAAATAATCAGCACATCCATAGGAAATCACAGTAGCAATTGCCGCACCAACTTCTTGATATCTTGGAATGAGAACTAGATTAAGTAATATGTTAATCACAGCACCACAGGACGTGCTAACTAATGCAAGGTGAGTCAGACCTTCTGTGACAATCCAAACTGATTTAGCAACACCTAACGATACAAAAACCGTAGCCCATATATGAATAGCTAATACCGAGCCAGAAGCGGCGTAATTGGGCCCGTACATGAGGGTAATCATTGGCTTTGCTAAGAATACCATAGGAATAGCGATCGCATAGGAAATACCTGTCATCATTGTCAACAGCTTTTGCCACCTCTGCTCATACAATGATATAGAGATACCTTTAGCTTCAATAAGGGCTGGTGATGCCGAGGAAACCAGAGCTGTGGGAATAAAATACCACAGCTCAGAAATCTTGGTGGCAACAGAATAAATTCCCACACTCTCATCTCCAAAGATTTGCCCCAACATAATCGCATCAATCCGTAAATAGATGATAACAGCGATACCAGAAAACATTAATGGTAGACCATTTTTCAGTAATCTCTTACCCCAAGATAGACTCATACGCCAAGCAGCGATCGCATTTCCTTTGAACTGATAGAGAATTAATAGTCCAATTGCTCCTAAAACGATCTCTCCTAAAGAGTTCCACGCAAAAAAAACTACTGGTGCTTGTAAAGATACGAGTAAAACTTTTACCCCATTAGCACATAAATAGGCAGAATTTTTACTCCAAACTGTATATTTAGATTCAACTTGTGATTGGAACCACAGATCTATAGTGTAAAATACTTGGAAACACATTCTCAAGCCGACAATTACAACTAGAGCATGAGTTAACTTGTCGTCAGGGCGTATCCAGGAAATAATCATAATTTCTAACAAATACGCAAGGATACTACTCACTAACCTAATAGCAAAAGCAGTACCGAGAATCTGATGCTTCTCAGATGGATGTTGTACCAAATCTCGGACAACCACTTTATCCAAGCCTAGAGTAGCTAGGGGAGCAAACAGACTTGTAAAAGCTAGTGCATAACTCAATAGTCCGAACTTCTGCGGCCCTAAATAACGAGCTACCCAAACGCCAATTAACAAACCTAAACCCATTTGCAACAATTTTTCTGAAGCTAACCAACTAGCATTACCAATCATTTGCCGTAATTTCGGACTTAAATTTTGAGCTAATTGACTAATTTTGTTGAACATTTATTTGTAAATATTTCTCTTCAGATACTGCAACAATATTTAGCTTAAACAAGGCTAATAACTATTATTCTTTTTCTGGATATTTTTCGTCATGTCTAAACTCAACCGAGTTGTTGTAACCACAAACCAAAACCAAGTAGGATTAACTCCCAATAAACCTGTTTCTGTCAAGTTAGTCAGCAAAGTAAAAGTCAAGACAATTATTGGGATTCCTGCTTCCGGCATTTTATCTTTACTTAAATAGCTTACAGCTTTAGCCAAAGTATTGACAAAAGCAAAGATGTATAATGTCATTCCCAACCATCCTAAATCCGTTGCAATATCCAGAAAACCATTGTGCGAATGAGGAGGAATCCAACCATTGGGATTAATGACATTTCCTGCTGGGTTTTCCGCTGTACTTTTCCAACTTTGCCAATATCCCCCCACTCCATGGCCTAATATAGGTTTTTCGTTAATTGCCTCGATCACTAGTGGCCAAAACAAGGTTCTTCCAGTAAGTGTCAAATCTTTATTGAGAGTATCAACGACAATAAATTCTAAATTCTCTACCACAACAATCATTATGCTTGTACTGACGATCAAAAAGAGTACAATTGAAGTAAATGCCCATTTTGAAGATAACTTTTTTACAAAATTCAAATATAGTGTCAAAAACATCATGCATACGAATAAGACTTTACTCGCACCACTTTCGCCTCCGTCCATTGCATACAAAGATAGGAGTGCAATCACAAATGATTGCTTTCGATATTTGGGATTATAAATACCATAAATTAGCCACATTACCATGGTAAATGACATAGCAAAAGCGAATATATTTTTATGTTTCATAATTCCTTGCCATGCTCCAGTTTTGGAATTAATCCCTACTGAAGGAACAACATTGGCATAATAGATACTAGGCAACAAAACTGCAAGGTTTACCCAACGCATGAAACTATATAGTTCGGCCCAAGAGTATTGCTTACCGATATAAACTGCTGCGATCGCTGTTTCTAAATAAACCAGACTGTTTTTCAAGGTATGAACAAAATCATTTGACCAAAATGCAGAAAACCCAATCATTAGACAAAGAAGAGATAAAAAAGGAGCTTTAACTAAAAAAACTGCAAATACATCTCCAATATTTCTTAAGGTTGATCGAAATCGAGACCAGGATACAAATAAAACAACTCCATAGATTGCTAACTGGAGGAATACGGTCATCATTCCCACTTTTCTATCAGCTAATATTTTAGGAGTTAATTTATTAAAGGGTAAGATAGATACATCAGTCAGTGCAAATATAAAACCACCCACTACCAATTTTTCAAACCACTCTGAATTTGTTTTACTCTTGTTGATATAATGAAAAAAAACGGCCACATAGATCAGCCCCGTGGCTAATACCATGAGTGCAATTAATGGATTAGCGAGTAGTGATTTGATAACTTCTTTCATTTTTCAATATTGGAACCGAAATATGGCAAGTCACTCATAGCGAATATTTGATATTATTTACATGGAAAATATTAGGACTAGAATATAGTAGAGATTATATAGGCTATTATTGAGATCAATTATAAACTGAGGGAGACCGACTATGGGTACTTATACAAAAAACTTTCAGTTTTGTCGCCCCCTGTTCGCTTTGGGGGTCGGATGTGGGTTAATAATTCCTCTCATCTTACCAGCAGTTGCTCAACACACTGGTACAGAACCGAACTGGCCGATCCAGGAATCTTCTGAGGAAAGAAATAGTCCTATATCAACAGAAAATTCATCGATCGCCACCGATAATGCTTATGTTCTAGTTGGGGGCGATCGCATCCAAATCGATATCTTAGAACTCCCCGAATATAGCGGCAACTACCAAATCCCAGTTGATGGCCTCATCGAACTTCCTCTGATTGGTTCAATACGCCTTGGACGCTTAACCTTAGCTCAAGCTAGGGAAGCCCTAGTTCAAGCCTACAGTGATGTGCTGAGATATCCAGTGATCACGATTCGATTGGTTTCTCCTAGTCCATTGAACGTGGTCGTTGCTGGAGAAGTTACCAATCCTGGTGCTTTCACAGTGAGTCTGATTGGTGGAGAAGGGGGTAATCCAGGAATCCAATACCCTACCGTAATCGAGGTTCTTAAAGAAGCAGGTGGAATAACTCTAGCAGCAGATATCAGTCAAATTAAGATTACCCGAACCATTTGGCAAGATAACCAGCAGAAGGAAATAACCCTCGACGTTGATCTGCAACAGTTGATTCAGGGCAATCCCTCCAGCACAGATATAACTATACGCAGTGGAGATAAAATCTTCGTACCCACTCAATTTGAAGTCAACTTGAAACAACTATGGCAACTGGCTAGAGTTGATTTCTCAGCCGATCGCAATCAGAGACAGTCTATTGTTGTTGCCGGTGAAGTTCATAACCCGGGTTCCTACCATATTACCTTAGCCATACCGGGTAGCCCAGTGATCAGCTTGCCTACTGTTTCCTCAGCTATTCAGGAAGCCGGAGGAATCAAACCCTTGGCAGATCTTCGTAACATGAAGCTACGTCGCCAGACTCAAACGGGTTCTGAGCTGATTATTCCACTCGATTTTTGGGAGTTGTTGCATAATGGAGATATTACTCAAGATACCATTGTTCAAAGTGGAGACTCAATTATCATTCCTAGAGTAGCGGAAATTTCTAATGCAGAAGTGTCTGAATTAGCGGCAGTCAACTTTGCCCGGCAGTCAATTACAGTGAGTGTGATTGGAGAAGTGCGATCACCTGGCTCCCTTGAGGTGCCACCGAGTACTTCTCTCAATCAAATATTACTGCGTGCCGGTGGTTTTAATGGCAGCCGAGCCAAAACTAGCCGAGTACAACTCCTACGGTTAAACTCCAATGGGAAAGTCATCAGTCGCCAAATTGGGATTGATTTCAATCAAGATATCAATGAACAAACGAATCCATTCCTACAAGACAATGACATCATTGTTGTCAGTCGTTCTGGGATAGCGCGCTTTTCTGATACCCTTCAACTCGCTCTCAATCCTGCTAACCGTCTTTTTTCATTATGGAGTATCCCACTACGCACTCTTGAGGTACTCGCTAGAATTGGCGTTATTCAATCCGAAGAAAATTAACCTAGCCATAATGAATCAGCAATTTATCGATTATGACGAACTCAAAAAAAATACCTACATCCTATTCAGAAAATGGTCGCCCAGAAATAGCAAGCCTTAATGGTATGGCAACCTTTAGGGCTGAGGAGTTTCCAGAAGAACAAACAATCGATCTTACCTGGTTGTTATCTGTATTGCGTCGTCGGGTATGGATTATGGCGGCGGCAACTTTTGTATTGAGCGTATTATCTGGAGGAAGCCTTGTCTGGATGGCTCGTCAAACTGTACCCTCCTATGAAGGTTGGCTACAATTGTTGCTCGAACCAGTAACCGCAGAAGGTCGTTCCGCTCGACTGTTATTACTAGGTGAATCAGGTGGAGATACCGACTTAGCTGATATTACAGGTAAACTTCGCATTGAAAGCACTGATTTGGTTGATTATGAAACAATGATTAGGGTACTCAAAAGCCCGAAAGTGATGGAGCCTTTAATTGAGGAATTGCAGCAGGAATACCCTGAAATTAATTACAATAATTTGCAGTCGAAACTCGTTCTTAGTCGCAGAAGTTATGAAAAAGATGGGAAGCAAGAAGGAACTAAAATCATGTTGGTTCGATATGAAGATAGTGATACTGATAAAATTTTATTTGTCTTAGATAAGGTTAGCGAAGCATTTTTACAATATTCTTTAGATGAACGAATAGACGCTCTACAAAAGGGAGTTGATTTTATTGATGAACAGTTGCCTGAACTGAGAGAAAGAGTTGAATATTATCAGTTGCAACTGCAAAATATTCGGCAAAAAAATGGTATAAACTTTCCTGATATAGAAGCTAGTGGTTTATCAGAGCAATCACTTTTAATTAAAAAAAGGAAACTGGAATATCAAGCGGAGTTAGAGGGTAAAAGACGTTTTTATGAAACATTCAAAAGACAAATTGAGAGTGGTAATCCAATTAGTGTTTTGACCTTTAAAGATCAAGCTTATAAATCGATATTAGAAGATTATCAGCAAATCGAAGTGCAACTTTCACTGAAACTCAGTCAGTTTAGGGAAGATAGTATTCCTATAAAAATCTTACAAGAGAAACAGGAAAGAGTAATGAACACTGTACAGGATATTGCTCAAGTAGAATTGGAGACAGCAAGTAGTGAAATTGAAGTTTTAGAATCCCGAATTAAATCTTTAGAAGCATCGCAGAAAGAAGTGGATCGCAAAATACAAATTTTTCCAGATATTCTCCGACAGTATTCGGAAATTGAAGCCTCTCTAGAGGTTAAAAAAAATACACTTAAAGAATTTTTGGAAAAGCGAGAGACGCTTAGATTAAACGCTTCTCAAAGAGATTTTCCTTGGTCAATTATTTCTCCCCCTAAACTGTTGAGATACTCGAATGGACAATTAAAACCTACATCTCAGGTCAGTACTAGGAAGCAACTGGCCCTAGCTTTAATCTTGAGTATGCTACTGGGAGTTGCAATTGGATTAGTTATAGAAATTTTAGATCCAGTATTCCATAGTCCTGACGAGATAAAAATTGATACAAAGACAAAGCTTCTTGGAGTGATTCCTACTGATCGGCAGATGAAAGAAAGTCAGAAAAAACGACGGCAATTTTATAAATTATTTGTCAACTCTAAGTATGGCGATCGCACGTGGTATCAACCCGAATATAGTGCTCTATTCGTAGAGTCTTTTCGTTCTTTGTATACCAATATTAACTTACTGGGATCTAAAAATCACGCCATTCGATCACTTGTCGTCAGTTCCGCTAGTCCTGAAGATGGCAAATCTACCGTTGCTCTCAATCTCGCTCAAACCGCTGCTGCCATTGGTAAGCGAGTTTTGCTCGTTGATGCCAACCTACGTTCTCCTCAACTCCATCTATCCCTCGGTCTAGAGAATAAACAGGGTCTCAGTGATACTGTGGTGAACTACCTGAGCCTCAATGAGGTCATCCAAGCCTCCCCTATCGAAGAAAACCTATTGTTCCTCAGCGCCGGTCAAATTTCTCCCGATCCGATTAAACTTCTCTCCTCCCAGAAAATGCAATACCTGATGGGACAATTGCAGGGATTCTTCGATCTCGTCATCTACGATACCCCTGCATTAGTGGGATTAGCCGATCCCTACATCCTCGCCGATTATACTGATGGTATGATACTTGTCGTTCGAGTTGGAAAAACTGAGCGTTCTGCGATTGCACAAGCTCTAGAAGAACGAAGAACGTCTAAAACTAACATCCTCGGCATTGTAGCTAATGATGTGCAAGATAGTATCTCAAAAACATCCAGAGTTCATCATCAACACTACTATTCCTCTCCTTCCTCTACAACACGGTTAGATGAAGGTATAACGAGGTTGTAATCACCTTTGAGCAGACAACACAAAAGGCTCAATGGTATAACAAATTAACCATTAAGCCTTATAATGAAGTTCAGATTAGCGTTGACTTGAAAGGAGCTAATCGACTAGCTACGACGCTTGCGAAGTCCTAAAGCGCTTGCCGCAGCTAAGAATCCTAAACCAAGGACAGTAGAAGGTTCCGGTACATCCTTAGTAATAATCTCGTCAAATCCTTGGAAGCGGAAGGCTACTCCGTCACCGGTGAGGCCTGCATAATCGGCTCCTAAAGAGAGAGTAATGGAGCTAACATCTGTGAAGGTCAAGCTCAACAAGTTACTATCATAAAAGGCTTCATCCCCTAGCTCATTGCGATGGAAGAGTGAATTAACCTCCTGACCATTCACGTGAGTTACGCCAGTTGTCCCCCACCCGTTTTCAACATCGAAGAAATCAATTGTCAGCTCATCAATGGTTTCAGTAAAGTTGAACTCGAAGTCACCAACTTCGAGTTGTCCTTGTTCTTCATTGGGAGCAACAGCACGGAACCAGTATCCTGTGGTGTTAGTTCCCAGGTCACTCTCACCGAAGTTAACTGTTTCCGTGTTATTGGTGTACTCGTTAGCGGTTCCCAACCCATCTAAGAACAGGCGGCTGCGCTGAGGAGTTCCTGGATTTTCCGCATCATCCCAGGCCAGACTCTCTACACTTTGAATATATCCAAGTGGCATGTCCAGGCACTCTTCAATACATCCAAAACCAGTATCAAACTCACCTTCAAAACCAGTAAAAGGATTACCAGGGTTAGCGGAGGCGGAGGGAGCTAACATCCCTGCAACTAGAGTGGAAGCTACTGCTCCAGCTGCTACTGTACTAACTCTTTTGGTAATTTCAGATAAAGATTGAGAGGTCATGATTGTGTCTCCTAGAACTGTGTGAGTTGATAAGTTTGTATACTCTTTTCTTTGCTTTCCTCTACGATAGTTCTCTGGGACTGGTCTTCGCATCAGAGAGATTGGGGATTTTTGATTTGAAGTTCCGATGTAGAAGTCTGGTGGCTTATGAGTGTACTTAAGTAGTTATTCGGGAAAAATACTGATCTGAGGCCTAGATAGCCCCATATCGTTGGCAATGATCCGTATAAGTGAGGAGAGAAAAATAGATTCCAGACGAAAACGCCCCATTGATGGGCATGAGGAGCCTGGGAAGATACAGAGATTTATGGGGTCAGTCCTAAAAGATGATGGTTACTGGTGAATAACGGATCGCACTCTATAGATGGGTCGATTTTGAGATTCATGGTAGGTTCGCATGAGGAGTTCTCCGAGCAAACCAAAGCAAAATAGCTGTATGCCAGTCAAGAGAAGGACTACGACTAAAATGAGTAGGGGACGGCCGCCTATTTCTTCGCCAAAACCGAACTTGAGGATGGTGAGGTAGATCCCCAACAGAAATCCCACAAACATCGAGAGTAGGCCCATGGAGCCAAAGATGTGCATGGGCCGGGTGAGAAATGTCTTCATAAACCAAACGGTTAGGAGATCCATTAAGACTCGGAAGGTGCGTCCTAGACCATATTTGCTTTTGCCGTACTGCCGAGCATGGTGGCGTACTGGAATTTCGGTGATTCTGGCTCCTTCGATAAAGGCTAAGGCGGGTAAGAAGCGGTGGAGTTCTCCATAGAGGTTCATATCGGCGACAACTTCGGCGCGATAGGCTTTGAGGGAGCATCCGTAGTCATGGAGTTGGACTCCTGTAACTTTGCCGATGATCCAGTTGGCGATTTTAGAGGGTAGGAGCCTAGTGACTGCATCATCTTGGCGTTGTTTGCGCCAACCACTGACGAGATCGTAGCCTTGTTCGATGGTTTCTAGGAGTAGGGGAATGTCGGCGGGGTCGTTTTGAAGATCGGCATCAAGGGTAATGAAAATATTTCCTTGGGCATATTCAAATCCAGCAGCCATGGCTGGGGTTTGACCATAATTTCTCCGTAGAATAACGGCTTTGAGATGGGGGGTTTTGTGGGCGAGTTCGGTTAAGAGTTCTGTGGAGCCGTCGCTGGAGCCATCATCGACGCAGATGAGTTCGTAGGTGCGTTGGGTTTGGGGGAGTATTTTGGAGATCGCCTCTACCAATAGCGGCAGGCTTTCTACTTCGTTGTAAATGGGAGCAATCACGGAAATTTCGGGCTTAGGAGTGGTTTCAACGGTAGGCAGAGTTGGGGAAGCATTCATAGGATTAGGGGTTCTTGAGACTAAACTGTTTATAAAGCCAGGCGAGTAGAGCGCCGATCGCCTCTGCTAATACACTAATGACCCGATATAAGGCGACTCCACTGAGGATGATAGCAGGTGGATAGACTCCATCCAAGAGGGCGATCGCTGTGGCTTCAAAGACTCCCAATCCTCCGGGTGCGCCGGGAATGACTAAGCCGAGTAACCAGGCAAAGCTAAAGGCACTTAAGAGTTGGGGAACTTGCGCCATTTCTATGGTCGATAGGGCTGCCAGGGCAAATAAAAATCCTAGTCCTCGAATCAAGAGAAATCCCATTTCACCGAGTAAGGGTTTTAAGGGATAGCGCTTTAATTCGGCTGAGGGTTGCTCCTGGGCTGCTAGGTCTCCTTTTGCTTTCTTTTTCGAGAGAAAAGTGAGGATAGGATTCAATATCCGAGGATGAACGCCTATCAAGACGATGACTAAAGTTACTCCTTGCAGCAGTCCTCGGCTTTGAGGACTCGCACCTGCGGCTAGGATCAGGGCTGAAGCTGCCATGAGTAGGGGTTCCATTAGGGTGCTGAGGATGGCGATCGCTCCTGGAACACCCACACTTTGAGCGGCTCGAATGCGACCATAGAAGTGCCAGACATTACCGGGCAAATATTTGCCAATATTGGTGATCAGATAGGTTTGAATGCTCCAAATGGCTTTAACTCGTTGGTTGAACTCGGCTAAAATCCAGCCCCAGATCCAGCCTGACCAAATATGAGCGGCGATCGTAATCAGAAGGGCGATCGCCAAACTCATCCATCCCCACCCACTGATGCGGATTGCCAGTACCTCCTGCCAATGATCTTTGAAGGCTTTGGCCAGAAAAAACAACGCCAGCCCCACAATAAACCATCGTAGGTAAGGTTTCAGAGTTGAGACTAAGCGTTCAAGAAAACGTTTCATAATTATCTAACTTAAACCAGATTTAAACGCCATAACCAATTGAGATCAGTCCGACGATTTTTGCTTTTACTGACTGGCTCTAAATTTAATTCATAAACTGACTGAATTTGTTGAATCATTTCTTTAGAAGGATCGTAGAGCAAGAGTTCTTCATATCCTTTGGGGATTTTGATCGAACTCTCGTCTATTAACCATACTTTTATGTTCGGATCTAGTCTATAGCTAAGAGACCCTAAATGCATGGCTGTATAACTTCTAGTCATCAGCAGAGCATTCGGACTACTATTGACCATAGCCGTCACTTCTAAACTATGAGAATCGGGGCGTTTATTCCACCAATCTTGAGATTGAGAACTTAAACCACAAGATACAATACCCAGTATAAAGCATACGAGAGTAATCAATTTCCATGGGTTAACTGGATATCGCTTTCGGGAAGTCATCTGAACTGAGAAAAGATAGGCGACTGCTATTTGCATTCCTAGAGATGAGGGAATAAGATAGCGTTGAAGATTCGATCTCGTAGATCCAAAAATTAAATCGGAGATTGCCAGAATCAACCAAGGAATAAACACAATCGTAATTACAAATAAAAATGTTTTTCTATCTGTAGTTTTCTGAGTAAAGTACAAAGCATAAATAACTAGAACAACGATACTGAGTAGAAGGGGAAGAGATAATTTCATAGTCAGAGATGACGTAGCTGAACTCCAGCCAAAGTCAACAAACTGCCTAGCGGTATTGACCAACCAACTTTGTAGATACACACTTAGGGGTGGTTTCCCAGATTGAGATTGCAAAATGTTCGCTTGCAAAATATCTGTATTTTGAATAGTTTCAATTGTATTTAACCTTTTTTGTAAAACACTAATTAACTTCTGAATAATCACCACAATCCAGGGAATAAAAGCAACCCAGCCCATGATGTTGGCTATAATATAGCGCTTGACTATTTTAGTCCATCGCCATCGCTCTAACCACAAGCAATAAATTCCATGGGAAAATAATACTAACGCAAACAAAAGATGACTATACAATCCCAAGACAATACTCACTGCATAAATGTCCCAACTGTACCCATTCTGTTTTATTGAGGTAGGGGATTGATTTTGTAAGCGTATGGCTCTTAACAGAGCAGCACTAGAGAGTAAGGTCACCACTGCAAATAAGCTATATTGTCTGGCTTCTTGTGCATATAAGACTTGAAAGGGAGAAATGGCGAGTAAACCCATTGCCATCAATCCAGTTTTGGAAGATGGAAATAACTCCAGACTCAACCAATAAACACAAGGGAATACCAACAAGCTGATCAGTGCTGATAAGCTACGGGTTACTGCAACTGAACTCCCAAACCATTCACGCCAAAAGCGAAGCATGACAAAATATAAGGGGGGATGTTCAGCATTATTAGCTAAGGCTTGTGCAACATCTGAAAATGGGCGATCGGGACTAGGGTGATAATATCTTTGAATATCTTGTATGGTGAGAATTTGATTTTTCGGGATAACTTCCACTAATTGCGGTGCTGAATAGCCCGAAACTCTTAGAGCAGTGAAGGTCTCGTCCAGCCAATATATTTTGTAGTCGAGATGATAAAATCGGAAAAACACTCCTAGTATTAGAAGGATTATAATTCCTAATTTAATCTTGTTTTTCATAAGTCATTAATTTACAATATTACTAGAATAGTCTTATAATAGTGGTCATATCCCTAACCTGGCAAGCTACTGCTCCAAATGTTATGAATTGTAAAACAATTGCTGTCTTGCTGACTTGCCACAATCGGAAAGACAAAACTTTAGAGAGCTTAGGTTCACTATGTTCTCAAGATTTGTCCTCTGATTTGTCTCTAGTGGTCTATTTAATCGATGATGGAAGTACGGATGGCACTTCAGAGGCGATCGCTGCTACTTATCCGCAAGTGAAGATCTTTAGGGGAAATGGTAGCTTATTTTGGAATGGAGGGATGCGACTGGCTTTTACCCAAGCCATGAAAGATAACCCTGATTATTATTTGTGGCTCAATGACGATACCGTATTATATCCCTCCGCGCTGCAAACCCTATTAATCACTCATGAAAAATTAACAGCCCAACAGCAAGAAAAGGCAATTATTACGGGTTCTACTCAAGACCCCGACAGCCAGGAATGGACTTATGGCGGTTATCGACAACTGGGCTGGTTTTATCCTCCCTTCAAATGCAAAAAAGTCCTTCCTGAATCAGAGCCACAACCATGCGATTTAATGTGTGGTAACTTTGTCCTTATTCCCAAAAGTGTGGTTGAGGTTGTCGGTAATCTTGACCCTGACTTAACCCATTATGCAGGAGACTGGGATTATGGGTTACGGGCCAAACAAAAGGGCTGTAGTGTCTGGGTGGCCCCCGGATACCAAGGAACTTGCGCTCGCAACCCCAAACCTGCTCCTGGAAGCACTCCCACTTTACAAAAAGGATTAAAAAATATTAATTGCCCCAAAGGATTGGCTCTAGAAAGTGTTACACTACAGCCTTGGGAAGAATGGAAACTGTTAATGAAACGCCATGGAGGAATGCTGTGGCCGATTTACTCAGTTCTACCCTATCGCAAATTCTTATTATCTTCTGTTTTTAAATCGAACAAAAAATAATGGATTAAGACTGCTCTGAGCAATGAAAGCGATCGTGTAAATGCTTGATAATTAGGGCTATTATGAGTCAAAGAGTTGCTTTTCTTACCCACTTTATCGCGCCCTACCGGCTGCCCCTGTATCAGTCTCTTGCCACCCAGTTACAGGACTTAAAAATTTTGGTTTCTACTCCCATGGAACCCAATCGTCCTTGGCAGTCAAACTGGGGGGATCTAAATGTTCAAGTGCAACGAAAATTTACGTTGATTCGCACTTGGAATCACCCCCAAGGGTTCGCAGAAACGTTATATGTTCATGTCCCCTATGATACGTTTTGGGTACTGGGAAGCTATCAGCCAAATATTGTTATTTCCCACGAGCTGGGAATGCGAACGTTGCAAGCGGCTCTGTATTGCAAATGGAGGAAAAAAACTAAGTTTATTATCTGGGCTAAATGTTCAGAGTCTACTGAACAAGGCCGGGGTAAACTGCGGGAAATGTTGCGCCGTTGGCTGATCCCTCAAGCAGATGGTATTGTAGTCAATGGAGATAGTGGCGCCAGATATATCCGCCGATTTGGGATTCCTTCAGAAAAAATTTTTCGAGCCTTTCAATCTACAGATACCTCTAATTTTTCGGGTGTTCGACTGGAAAAAAGCCAGGAAGAAGCCTATCGACTTTTATTTGTGGGTCAGTTAATTGAACGTAAAAATATGCAACGGTTTCTGGGAGAATTGGTAAAATGGGCAGAAAATTATCCAGAGCGATCGCTGGAATTTTGGTTAGTCGGAGATGGCAGTGAGCGATCGCCTCTAGAAACCCAACCTGTACCCGAAAACCTACATCTCAAATTCTTCGGTAACATAGCTTATGACCAACTTCCAGAGCTTTATGCCCAAGCCGGTATGTTTGTTTTTCCGACCTTAGCTGATGAATGGGGGCAAGTGGTGAATGAAGCCATGGCCTCCGGACTCCCTATTCTAGGAAGTTTGGGATCTCAAGCCGTAGAAGAATTATGTACAGAAGGAAAAACCGGTTGGGTATTTCAACCGGATCGCCCCTCAGAAATATATCAGGCCATCGACCGAGCACTCTCTACTTCCCCAGAAACTTTAGAGCAGATGCGAATACAATCTCGAAAAAGAATTGAGAGTATGACTCCAGAATTTGTGGCCTCAAAATTTGTAGAAGCCATAAACTCAGTCATGGCCAGATAAGCCCATTACATAGATTACCTCTAGGAGTAACTTATGAGTATCGCGATTATCACAGGTTCTGCCGGTTTAATCGGCTCCGAAGCCTCTAAATTCTTTGCCGAGAAAGGCTTGGAAATCGTCGGTATTGACAATGATATGCGACGGGTGTTCTTTGGAGATGATGCCTCGACCACTTGGAACCGCCAAAGATTAGAGAGTTCTTTAGGGAAGCAATACAAACATTTAGATTTAGATATTCGCGACCAAGAGGCGATCACCAAACTCTTCCAAGACTACAGTAAAGATATTGCCCTCATTGTCCATACCGCCGCCCAACCCTCCCACGACTGGGCCGCTCGCGATCCCCACATGGACTTTACCGTAAACGCTAACGGAACTCTAAATTTACTCCAAGCTACCCGTGACTTTGCCCCGAAAGCACCCTTTATCTTCACTTCTACCAACAAGGTTTATGGAGATACTCCCAACCGTCTGCCCCTCCTTGAACAAGAAACTCGATGGGAAATTGACCCCGAACATACCTATCACACCGGTATTCGGGAAGATATGTCCATTGACCAAACAACCCATAGTTTATTTGGTGCGTCTAAAGTCGCTGCTGATGTGTTGGTGCAAGAATACGGTCGCTATTTCCAGATTCCTACCGCCTGTTTTCGCGGTGGATGCCTCACTGGGCCTAACCATTCCGGAACCCAACTGCACGGGTTTCTGGCATATTTGATGAAATGTACGGTTACTGGCAAACCCTATACCGTCTTTGGCTACAAGGGTAAGCAAGTTCGGGATAATATCCATAGTGCAGACTTAATTAACGCCTTTGATGCCTTCTTCCAAGCGCCACGGGTTGCCGAAGTTTACAATACCGGCGGCGGGCGCTATAGCAATTGCTCCATGCTCGAAGCGATTAAAATTTGTCAGGAAATTACGGGTAAAGCATTAAATTGGACGTATTCTGAAACCAATCGCATTGGCGATCATATTTGGTGGATTAGTGATAATGCTAAATTTGCCAACCACTATCCCAACTGGAAACACCAGTATGATGTCCCTCAAATCTTGCGGGAAATTTATGAGTTTAATCAAGAGCGCTGGGAAAAGGAGACTGTCTAAATGATTGATACCGGAAAGCGGAATATTTTGGGCGTTCTCGTCAATAGTATTGATTATGAGGGAGCCGTTACCCAAATTATTCAAGCCGCAAAAGAAAAACAAGGACTATCGGTTTCTGCCCTAGCTGTTCACGGGGTGATGACGGGAGTTCTCGATAACACCCACCGCTTCCGACTCAATCATATGGATTTAATTTGTCCCGATGGGCAACCCGTGCGTTGGGCGTTGAATTTTATTCACAAAGCGGGATTATCTGACCGGGTATACGGCCCCAATTTAACCCTGAGGGTATGCGAGCGAGCAGCTCAGGAGGGGCTACCCATTTATCTGTACGGGTCGCGGCAAGAAGTTTTAGATGCTTTTTCTCGAAATTTAGGCGATCGCTATCCTCAGCTCAAAATCGCTGGCTCTCAGCCCTCTCGCTTCCGGCAAACGACTACAGAAGAAAAACAGGCAATTGCCCAAACCATAAAAGATAGTGGAGCTGCCATTACCTTAGTCGGTTTAGGATGCCCCCGCCAAGAAGTTTGGGCTTATGAATACCGTGATAGTCTTTGCATGCCTCTTTTAGCTGTAGGTGCAGCATTTGATTTCCATGCGGGACTCTTACCTCAAGCTCCACCCTCCTTGCAAGCCGTAGGTTTAGAATGGCTCTATCGCCTTATTCAAGAACCCAAACGACTCTGGAAACGCTATGTTTTCCTCAATCCCTATTATGTTTGGCTGTTAAGTTTACAAATTTTGGGCTGGCGTAAATTCGATCCAGAGAGTACAACACCCCCACAACAAGAATTACGGTATGGTTAATTAATATGCTCCCCTGCGCCCTAAAACAACTTGTACCGTTTTCAATAAAATTTCAAAATCAAGAGCTAATGACCAATTATTGATATAAGACATATCCAACTTAAAGGCATCTTCAAAGTTTGTGATATCTGACCGCCCTGAAACTTGCCAAAGTCCAGTGATGCCAGGTAGAACATTGTGGCGCATAAAGTGGTGTTCTGCAAATCCTTCAATATCACGCAGCGGGAGAGGACGGGGGCCGACCAAACTCATTTCTCCAATTAAAACATTAACAATTTGTGGTAGTTCATCTAAGCTATAGCGCCGTAAAAATTTACCTACTCTGGTGATTCGGGGGTCATCTTTCATTTTGAATAAAACACCACCTTTAATTTCATTTTTAGCTTCCAGTTCCTTCATCAAATCATCGGCATTAACCACCATGGTGCGGTATTTCCAGACCTTAAAATGTCTGCCTTTGAGACCCATGCGAGTTTGCTTAAAGAAGATTGGGCCAGGGGAGTCTAGTTTAATAGCGATCGCCAAAGTAATAAACAGAGGACTACCTAAGAGCAAAATCAGCGAAGATATGACTAAATCAAATGCCCGCTTTAACCAAAAATCACTACCCAATAAACCTGGAGGCTGAAATTGAATACTCGGCATTCCTCCAATCATTTCAATTTGCGGATTGTGATGGGGCACTTCTAGACCAATCGGCACAATCCTTAGCGCAATACCCGCATTTTTCAAACTCCAGTAAAGGGGCATAATATTGCCCACTACATTCCATGAACAGAAAAATACTTCTCCGACATCAAGAGATTGAATTTCTTCGAGAATATGAGACCACTGATTCGTCGTTTTCTGTAGAGATAAATCTAGTTGCCCAGCGATGGCAAACTCTCTGTTACTATCTAATTTCAAGGCAATTTTGGCAATCAGGGTATCTTTGGGATTTCCAATCAGGAAAATTCGTCGAGGAACTCGACCATGGCGACGAAGATTGGTAATGGTAGCTTCAGCAACTAACCGTCCTATACCGACATATAAAATTACGAATAACCAGGATAGAAAAAACATTGACCGGGAAATAATCAGACCTGGTTGATAGATAAAAGCAATAACAATTAAAACGCCTTGAGCGAAGGTAATACTTCTAAGTAAAGTGCTAAATTGACGACGACTGCGGCGATCGCCATATAATCCTCCCGTTGCGATCATCCCTAGGGTAATCCATAAAATCGGAAACAAAAATCCAGGTTGCTCTGGAGTATAAGCTAATAAGTGAAAAGAGGGAACATGCTTTAACCAATCAACCCGTTCAACAATAACCTTAGCACTCTTCCAAGCCAAGGCAATCATCACTGTATCTAAGCACAGAAAGGCTAGAATTCTCAGCCAAGCAACGATCAGTCCTCGTCGCAGACCTACAATGGTGGGAACCCGCAAATCAACATGATTATGGGGTGATTTATGGGTTTTGTAAGGGGTTTGGGGCAGATTATCTGACATAATTTAACCTTTGCTGCCTCGATCGCAGGTGGAATCTTGAATTTCAACCCTGATCAGATCTCTTCCCAGGCTAGAAACAGGGTTACAGTCGATTGGCACTACACCTTGATACTCTCTGAGACTTCAGATGGTCTTCCAGCCTGAAATTCTACTTACTTCTGATGATATCCAGAAGTGGGTTAATTTTAGCATTCTCCCCATGGGTTGTCCAAAGGTTAACTATCCCCTGCCTATAATTTGGGTTTTATGTCTATTTTTTATTTACCTCGAAGATAATCTCTGGAAGGCGATCTGTATCCGGAGAGCGATCGCCTGTTTTATTCTCTTAACGGCAGATCTGTAATTCTGAATATCGGTTATTTTGACACAATTGTTGAAACGACTGAGTAATTTGAGGATACTGCTGGGGATTTTGACCATACATCACCCTCATTTTATGAAACTCTTCTGGGGATAAATTATGCTGTTGTAAAACAGTTTGTGACTGGCTACAAAAACTTTGTAAATGACTAATAATATCTTGGGAGATTCCAGTTGTATTACTTACGGTTCCTGCCTCTAGATTACAATCAAAAACGGGTTTATTTCCTATGGGAACCAATCCTTGAGTATTTTGCAGAGTCGTTTCCCGAGCCAATTCAATTTCCAAAACCGATTGCACAAAATTGGCCATTTGTACGGGAGAATTAAATTGAGCTTGTGCAGTGCTTGCTCCCGCTAACGATCCACATAAAGATAATACACTCGCAATTAACGTCCGGCCGATCCATTGGCAATCCAAACAGAATCCACCAGAAGAGCGAAGTTGAACTTGAAAATTAAATGAATGATTCATAATGGCACATTAAAGACACAAGACGATCAACTCTTTTGAATTCTTTTAGGAAGATGAAGTTCCATATCTATCTCAGATTGTCAGCTCTACTCGCTTGGCAGTGGTTCCTGGTAAGAGCTAATCAGTAATGGGAGATAATCTCCAATTGTACGTCAAGATTTCCGATATAGCTGACAGATTTGGATAATGTGAGTCTGGAGAATTTCCCGTTCAGCTCTTCCTTGCTTGAGTCCCCACTCTAGGGAAAGCAAGAGAGGTAGAGTGCGCTGTAATGAGGCAAAAGGGAGCGATCGCACCTGTTGTTTGAGAAAATACACCCGTTTAGGATTAGCAACCTCAGCAGCTTGGGCAATTTGGCGATCATCACGTTCTCCGCTCTCAACCATCAATTTAACCCATAACCACGTGCGAAACTGACCCACTAAGGTAGCAACAATCCTTAAAGCGGGTTCATTTCTGTGTAATAAACCCTCAATCAAAGTTAAACTCCGATCTACCTGGCCTTTAGCGATCGCCTGCGCCAATTCTAAACTCGTTTGCGTATTGGAGACCACCAACTGCTCCACATCCTGGTCATTCAAAACCTCACCATCTGGATGATATAACACCAACTTCTGCAACTCATTTACCAACCGACGAGTATCATTACCTACAGACTGACTCAAAACTTCCGCTCCTCGTTTGGTTAATTTCACCCCCTGTTGACTCGCCACTTCCTCAACCCGTTGCAAGAGTAAATCAGTCTTCCAAGGTGGAATTAAAGAAAATTCCCGGAATTCAGCATACTTTTGCATCAGCTTCGTCACTTTCAATCGTTGATCGAGTTTTCCGGCTACCGTTAGTAATAGCACTGATGAGGTTAACAGAACCGGTAAAGTCCGCTCTAACTCAGCCAATAGACTACCAGATGCCTGCTGAAATAGACCTGTATTCACCAACCAAACCAACCGATTTCCAGAACCAAATGGAGGAGTCATCGCTTCGTTTAAAGCTTCCATAACACTCCCCGGCTGATCCGGTAAGACCTCAGTATAATTAAACGAAATCCAATTGGGATCGAGGAGGCGATCGCGTAACTGCTTAACCCCCTGCTGCATAGCAAACTCATCATCTCCCCAATACACATAAATTGGCATTAACCTAAACCATGAAACGTCGAAACCTACTCCATAAAATCGCCTTAGGCGCAGCCAGCACCTATAGTATCACCGCCTGTCAATCCCCGAACCCTCCTCAACCTAACCCCGAACCCACTCCCAGCCAACCCCTCATTCGCTGGCGCATGGCCACCAGTTGGCCCAAATCCCTAGATATCATCTTTGGAGCCGCAGAAATCCTTTGTCGGCGCGTCGAACAAATGACTGAAGGTCGCTTCACGATTACCCCCTATCCTGCCAATGAAATTATTTCTCCCCTACAAATTCTCGATGGTGTAATTGCAGGAACCGTAGAATGTGGCCATAGCAATCTTCTCTTTTCCTTTGAGCGAAATCCGGCTCTGGGACTCCTTTCGGGTGTCCCTTTTGGCATGAACACTCAACAGCATAATGCCTGGTTTTATTATGGGGGAGGACTAGAGGCCATGGAAAAAATTTATCAAGATTTTGGCGTGAATGTGTTTCCCGCTGGTAACACTGGACTACAAATGGGCGGATGGTTTAGTCGCCAGATTAATAGCATCAATGACCTCAAAGGCCTAAAAATGCGAATTCCTGGACTGGGCGGTAAGATACTGGAACGACTCGGCTGTGAAGTCCAAGTTTTGCCTGGGGATCAAATTTTTCCAGCATTGGAACAAGGTACAATAGATGCTGCTGAGTGGATTGGGCCCTATGATGATGAAAAGCTTGGACTCAACCGCATTGCTCCTTATTATTACTATCCGGGTTGGTGGGAACCTTCATCTGTACTGATTGCCTTAGTTAATCGAAGGCAATGGGATCAGCTTCCCAAAACATACCAAGAAATTTTTCGTTCTGCTGCTCTTGAAGCTTATTTTTTAACCATCAGTCGATATGATGCCGCTAATGGAGAAGCCTTAGAGCGAATGATGTTAAGTGGTACCGAGTTACGTCCCTACAGCCAAGACATTTTACAAAATGCCTACCAAGTGGCCTTAGAACTCTATGAAGAGTATGCCTCAGAAAGTGATGACTTTGCTAGAATCTATCAACAAGGGAAACAGTTTCAATCTCGTATTTATAAATGGTATCCAATTAATGACCTAACTTATTCTGATTTTATCTCTGGAATTTCCCCAATCAATTAACTATCTATACCTTCTTATTTTTAGGAAAATTCTGAATGAGCAGTATAAAATAGATACAATCAGGTACATTGCCATCCCCTTCAATCGATCATGTTTAATCCAATTGTCCGATCTATCAATTTATCAATATCCAATATCCTGAAGATTACAAAAAACAGGAAAATTACCATCAAAAACAAGCTGAACTTAGCTTTTGGTAGTTTGATTGGAGTTACCTTTTTAATTATGGGAGTTAATTATTGGAGTAGTGTCCAAGCCACTTTGAATATTAATCGGACTGAAGAATTGCGAATGCCGATCGCTCTATCGTCTTCAGAAGCACAAAGCAATTTGCTAAAAATGCTCTCTAATGTACGCGGTTATTTGGTAACGGGAGATGCTGTATTTCGACAACAATATCAGGAATCTCGACATGCTTTTGAAGAAAATCTTCATGAAATGGAGCAGCTATTTCAACAATGGAACGTGCCGATACAACTAGAACAGTTGAAAAACTTGCGCCGATTTTATGAAATTTGGTCAGAGTTGCCTCCCTACCTCTTTGACTTAAAAGATGATCGCCTGAAGAGTGAGCCAGGATTTCGTCTTTGGGAACAAGAAGGAGAACTATTAGCGATTCATATTTTAGCCAATATTGATAAAATAAGCCAAGAGCAAAATCCGAGATTGTTATCAGATCTTGAGTTATTCCAAGAGACGATTAATCTTAAAAGTTTATTTTCCTTATTGGTAGCTGATATGAGGAATTACATTAGTACACGAGAGGATAAATATCGCTTCGATTATACAGCACATTATCGGAAGAGTAAAGCTAGCTTAGAAAATATTCAATCTAGGTTGTATTCCTTGACCCAAAGTCAGCAAGAAGCTTTGAATGATATTATTGAAGATTTTGCTGAAATAGAAATTATTATAGAAAATACTGTTGAAATTATCGAGAGCGATCGCTATCGAGAAGATCTGCATATATATCAAAGCAAAGCTGAACCGATTGCCAAAGAAATGCTGATTATATTAAATTATATTGTCGAGACGCAAAAACAACAATTTAGATCCGAATTAACATCCGGTGTCTCCAGATTGAATTCGGCTCAACTACAAACCTTAATAGGTTCCCTATTGATCCTAATTTTAGGGTGTATTATGACTCTAGTATTGCAACGTAAAATCTCCGATCCGATCCAAAGATTAACAGAAGTGACAAATTCAGTAATATCGGGAAATCTTGAAGTCAAATCTTCAGTGGAGTCTGGGGACGAAATTGGGATTTTAGCCCAGACATTTAATGAGATGACGGATTCTCTTAAGCTTTCTCTAGACACATTAGAAATGTATAACAAAAACCTGGAATCACTGGTAGCAGAAAGAACTGAAGAACTCCACGTAAAAAACAAAGAGCTGCAATTAACTTTGCATAACTTGAAACAAACTCAGTCCCATCTCATTCAAGCAGAAAAAATGTCAAGCCTGGGACAAATGGTGGCTGGAATTGCCCATGAAATTAATAATCCCATTAGTTTTATTCAATGCAACCTTTCTCCCTTGACTACCTATTGTCAAGATTTACTCGATTTAGTGCAATCTTATCAAGAATTGTATCCAGATGATATGAATATGGCTAAAAAGATAGAGGAGATTGATTTAGAATACATTGAGGAAGATTTGCCGAAGCTAGTTGAATCTATGGATATGGGGGCTAATCGGATTTATAACATTGTCTTATCTTTGAAGAATTTTTCGAGAAGCGATCAAGCAAACTTAAAAGAAGCGGATATTCATGAAGGTGTTGAAAGCACATTGTTGATTTTACAACATCGCTTAAAATCAGCTAGCAATCAAGGAAGAACAATTCAGATCAACAAAGAATATGGTGATTTACCTTTGGTGGAATGTTACCCAGGGGAACTCAATCAAGTCTTTATGAATATTTTAGCTAATGGCATAGATATTTTAGAGTCTATGGTGGAAGGAGACAATAGGAATGCAGACTTGGAGGATGGAGTCTTAACAATTCATACTGAATATCAGGCAGAAACGGACAGGATATCCATTCAAATTCAGGATAATGGCCCAGGTATAGATGCCGAAATTACAAATAAAATTTTCGATCCTTTTTTCACAACTAAACCTGTGGGTGAAGGAACTGGTTTGGGACTATCGATTAGTTATAAAATCATTACAGAGCATCATCAGGGGATGTTAAAATGTTATTCAAAACCGGGTGAAGGCGCTAGGTTTGAAATTGAAATTCCAGCTCATCAAAGCTGGACATCATTACCCCATGAAGATCAGAGATTGAGTGCATGAAGCCTAGCTGAAAAGGGTTATAGAGAATAGAGGATTAAGATTTAAGTTTATGGTTACTTTTCTCTCAAGAACAACTCCTGAACAGCCGGTTTCCGATCGCTTGCAAACCGGATTAAACTCGATCCGCAACCAGTTACGAGACGGGCAAAGACAGATGGCGGACTGGGAAGGGGGAGAGTTGGCGGTTTCGGCTGTGCCGGGATCGGGGAAGTCTACGGGGATGGCAGGTGCAGCGGCGATCGCCATTGCCCAAAATCGTCTCCATATCCATCATCAACTGGTGGTGGTGACGTTTACTCGTTCGGCTGCGGCGAGTCTGAAGGGCAAAATTCGCCGCCATCTGCAAACCCTGGGTTTACCGTCCACGGGTTTTGTGGTGCATACGCTCCATGGGTTGGCTCTACAAATTGCAACGCGCCATCCAGAGTTGTCCACCTTGAGTTTAGATGCACTCACACTGATTTCTCCCAACCGATCGCACCAACTGCTGCGCCAAAGTGTCGAACACTGGGCTAATAGCCACCCCAGACTGTACAAAAGACTCTTGGAGGGCAACCAGTCGGACGGAGAAGAAACGGAACGGTTGCGCCGTCAAGGCGTGCTGCGTACTGAAGTTTTACCCCACTTAGGTTATACGGCGATCCACGAAGCTAAAAGCTCTGGTTTATTGCCCTCCGATCTCTTTGAACTAGCACAAATTCAAGAGAGTCAAACGTCTGGAGAGCATTACCCGATTTTACGCATTGCGGCGGGACTCTACGAAACCTATCAACAGCAACTGCGATCGCGCTCTTTGATCGACTATGATGACATGATCCTCGGAGCCTTGCGGGTTCTGGAGGATGTGGGCGCAAGACGGTTATGGCAAAATCAAGTCTTTGCCGTCTTTGAAGATGAAGCCCAGGACTCGAGTCCCCTACAGGCGAAATTGCTAGAAATTTTAGCCCAAAAGGAGCAGGATTCTGTAGGGGCGGGTTTACCCAGCTCTGGGCTGATAGACAAAAATTTCGATAAACCCGCCCCTAACTCTGACAAAAATGCCAATAAATCCACCATCAACCTGATCCGAGTGGGAGATCCCAACCAAGCCATTAACTCCACCTTTACCCCAGCCGACCCCATTTATTTTCGTCAATTTTGCGATCGCCTGCGAACCCAAAACCAACTGATCTCCCTTGACTGTGCCGGGCGCTCTAGTCCCATTATTCTCCAAGCAGCTAATTTCATGCTGCAATGGGTAAACCGGCATATTCAACAGCAAAATCAACCCGCCCCCTTACCCTTCAGCGTGCAACGGATTAAACCTGTACCTTCGGAAGACCCGCAACCGGACGCAAATCCAGCCCCAGAAGGTAACGGTTTAGAACTCTATGCTCCCCGTGATGTCTTCCAAAGTGTAGACTTAATTGGCGATCGCATTAAAACCCTATTTACCCAAGACCCCTATCGCAGTGCCGCTGTCCTAGTACGCACGAACGATCAAGGGCGATTTGTTGCCCATCAACTGCGGGAGAAATACGGAACCGAAATTAACCTATTTGAAGTCGCAGAAAGCGATCGCCACTCCCACGTTCCCGCCGAAATTCTCAACCTGCTCAACTTCCTCGAACGTCCCCATTCTCCTGACGCTCTCAAAGCAGCCCTCACCGTTCTCGCCAACCGCCGCCTCATTCCTCCCCAAGACCTCAACGCCCTTGCCAGCTTACCCGAAGTTTTCCTCTATCCCGGGCCTCTGGACTCTCCTGGAAGCCAAACCAGCAAAAGCGCCCAGCGTTACTGTCGCGCCCTCCTGCGGGCTAGATTAGATCTACCCCCTTACCAACTCATTCCCTTTCTCGGTCTTGCCCTACGCTATACGCAAAACGAACTCGCTACGGCTGATAAATTAGCAGAACGAGTCACCCAGCAAACCCTAGGCGACTCGTCCCTGTCGGCTCTGTTGAGAGTTCTAACTGAAATTGTACAATCAGAACGATTTGAGCCAGTTCAAGTAGATACTGCCGATGATTCCCCTTATATGCGGCTCAATCAGCTTACCATTATTACCATGCATAAAGCCAAGGGATTGGACTGGGATTATGTCTTTTTGCCGTTTTTACACAAAAATATGATTCCTGGGAGTTTTTGGACTCCTCCCCAAACCCGATTTCTAGGAGAATTTAGTTTAGCGGAAGTCGCTCGTGCCCAAATTCGCGCTTATTTACACGACGATCCGATTCCAGAGGGCGATGAAGCTTGGCAAGAAGCCGAACAGTTAAAAACCGCTGAAGAATATCGCCTACTCTATGTGGCCATGACTCGTGCTAAACGCCTCTTATGGATGTCTGCTGCCAACAAAGCGCCGTTTACTTGGAGTAAGTTTAATGTCAATCGCCAGATGACGCTTCAATCTCAATCTGTCTGTCCTGTTTTTCCTGCCTTAAAACGTCAATTCCCTGAATCCGCGATCTCAATTAGAGGTTGTGAAAATTAAGGGCATTATAAGGAGTGCGCCTTATAATGAAGCGCTATAATAACTGTTATTTAGAATAAGTGCCATGGTAGAAAAGCAAGACTTTTTCAGAGCTGATGTCAACAAAGGATATTTTAAACGCGGATTTCAAGACTGATTTAATCAGACAGGGAGCAATATTTTGATGACCCATCTTTAAATATTTTTAAAATATTTTTTCTCTATTGAGTCGGAAAATGTGCTAGAATTTCGTTCGCTACTCTAGAGAGCGAAACCCTTCTTCACTGGTTCGCTTTCGATAAAAACTCACGGTTTCTGTGCAACCTACTTGACGGGCGATCGCACCAATCAAATAATCCGCAAAATCTGCTCTTCCTTGTTTATAGCGTTGTATGGCTTGAGCGATCGTAGAACGGTTTTCAAATTCAAAAGCTGCACTGTGTAACATGGATTCTAGAGCCTGAATAATCTCATCCTTAGTTAACCCATAGTTTTGTCCCCTCAGAACCCAAACCAATTCGCAAAGAACAATGTTAGCAATAAAGCAAGGCTGGTTTTGCCCAATAAGTTCAACGGCTTTTTGCCACTGTTTTTCATCATCTTTAGTGAGATAGCGAACCAGGATATTGGTATCAAGTCCAATCATTAGCTCCCTCAGAAATTGCCCTATCCATTTCTTCAAGGGTTGTTTTTTTCATCCCTGGCCGGTGCAACATTCCTGAGAGTTCTTCCACTGGCACATTGAGGGGAAAAAGTTTGACCTGACCCTCTTCATCAATGATAAAACTAATTTGACTGCCACTGACAAGTTTTAGGCGATCGCGGATTTCTTGAGGAAGAGTAATTTGTCCGGTATCGGTGACGGTTGCACTAAACATAGCTTTTTTGTTTACTAGATCGACACTACCTCTATTTTACAGGGGCGCTTGAGAAAGGGCGATCGCCTGACTGTTTTGGGGTTTTATTGAGCCGGAAAACGGGCTAAGACTTCCTCACGGGATAATTGTAAAAGAAGAGGGGTAAATTCTTCAGGGGGCAGGGAGGCGATCGCCTCTACTCGACTAGCCAGGTCTTCATCTAACGTGCCAAAGCGCGATCGCAGTAAGGTTTCTACAAAATGACGAGTGGCTCGTTGTTCTGCTTCAGCTTTGGCTTGTTCGCGATCTTCGCTCATTGCTTCTTCATACATTTCCATCAGATTCATAATTAACTCCCCATCTTCTGGTTCTATATCCTGTTCTCGATTTTGTCGTTTATTTAAGAGGGCGACAAGTGCTTTTACTAATTTTAGGACATTTTTTCGCTGGGGGTTGTCTCTGGGTAAGGCTTCTAATTCTTGAATCGCTTGCTTTTGCACTTGTCCTCGCCCTAGTAATCTCAGCCACAGAGTTTCTGGAGTTTGGGGGAGTTGATGAATAACAATCACAGCCGTTTTAAAAGTGTCTGGGCAAAAATACAGGCCACTCCCCCAGTTTTCTTCATCCGAAGTGGCATGACAACTGTTGAGAAAATCAACTGAGGCTGTGGGGGTTAATATCCACAGATGAGGTAGGTCACTTTCCTTATAGTTCTGCCGTTCCCATTGTGCTTGCAGGGTAAACAGTTTGATCATGCAGGTGCGGAGTTCGCTTTTGTTAATGGGGTTGCGGAAGGGTTCAATTAAGGCAGTTGTGGCGATCAGTCGTCCGAGGAGTCCTAAGTTTTCCCGTTCTGGATTTGCATCTGAGGCAGGAATAAACAAGAGATCGATATAGCGAACTTGGGAGGCGATTTCTTTATTTGTTTCTACCGTTCCCAAGGGAGAGAGAAGTTCAGTGAGATATTGTTTGGCAAATTGGTCGTGGATAAAACGGGTCACGGTTAATCTTTGAGGAGGAATGCGGTTATTTTATCAAACGAAATTCCTTTTTGCTCGTCAGCTTTGTTGACTAGAATCTCGACACTACCTCTATTTTACAGAAGCGCTTGAGAAAGGGCGATCGCCTCTACTCGACTAGCAAGACGTTCTAGATCATCCGCGATAACATGGTAAACTCCCTAGTCAAGGGGAGAGTCAAGACCAGGATTAAAGCCTATGTTGTCATCCCAATCTAAGCACTTGTTGATTGGACAAGTGAAAGCCCAAAGCGGGGTTCCGATCAAGACTATTCGCTATTATGAACAGTTGGGATTGATTGCAGCAGTCGATCGCACAGAGGGAGGATTTCGCCTATTTTCGCCCCAGGTTCTATCTCGGTTGGCATTTATCCGGCGATCGCAACACTTAGGCTTTAGTCTTCAAGAAATTAAGCAGATTTTACAGATTCATGACCAAGGTGAACTGCCCTGCAAGCAAGTACGGCAGAATATCGATCTCAAAGTCGCCGAGATTGACCGTCGCATTGCCGAGTTAACGCAGTTAAAACAAGAATTACTCGATTTAGTCCAAACCTCTCCCCACGTCAATCCATCAGAAGAGCCAATTATTTGCCCCATTATCCAACAATCCCATCTGACATCTGGCTAAGACTCATGACTCATTTCAAGGTCGCTGAATATGGATTAAATTCGACATATTTTCAAACGTATCATCATGGCTAATCACAAACAATTGCCGGAACGATTTGAGATTGCCAATAGCCTCCGCTAACTGTTGTCGTCGTAGGCGATCCATGTTCGTCGTCGGTTCATCAAAAAAGGCAATATCTAAATCCGATAACGTCCGCAAAATCGCCAATCTCACCGCCAGAGCTGCACACATTTGCTCCCCTCCTGACAAACTCTTAAAGTTGCGCTTATAGCCATCTTCTTGCACCACAATATCATAATCTTCGGTCCATTCTAGTGCCACATTTTGCCGGTTCATCAGTTCCCGAAAAATCGAATCTGCTTCTTGGGAAATCTCGGCTAAATAGAACTTCGTAATTCGGGGTGAAGCTTGATTAAAGAAAAATCGAGCATCTTTAATAAATTGCCCGTTTCGTTTGGCTCTTTGTAATTCGACTACGGTTTGCTCTCGTTTCTTAGCAATTTCTCCTTTTTTGACTAAGGATTGACAAATTTCGGTTAATTCTTTGCGCTGGAATGAAAGGGTCGCTTCCAGTTGTGCCAAGCGATTATTCATATTTTGTAGCTCTTGCTCGACTTGTTGGATTTCTGCTAAACTATAGGTAGAATTAAGCCGATTCAACTCAGTTTGTTGTTTCTGTTTAGAGATTTCCAGTTCTTCCAACTTTGCCCTAGTTTCCGCCAGTTTTTGTTGTCGCTCTTCTAGGGTTTGTGCTTCTTTTTGCGATTGCAGATAGAGCAAATAGCCAGCAGAATGCTCTTGTTTTAGCTGTTCTACTTGGGCGATCTCTGCTTCAAGGGTTTCAAAATTAGCCAGTTGCGCCTTGAGTCCATCAATAGCGTGCTGAATCTCTTGTTTTTGCTCTGTCAATTTCTGCCATTGCTGTTCAAAATTGGGGGAATTTGCAAGTTGTTGTTCGAGAATATGACGTTGCGCTCTAGGGTTGGCAAGCTCTTGCAGGCGATCGCCAATTTCATGTGATTCTACATTTAACGCTTCTTCCCCGTCCATTTTACCCTCTAAGGCGATTAAGCGCGATCGCAGTTCCTGCCCTTCCTCCTTCAGTTCCTCTTCCTGTTTGCGCTTATGGGGTAAATTTTTGACTTCAGCCCGACATTGATACGCCAGTTCCAACTGCAATCTTAACTGCTCGCACATTGCCGTTAATTCCTGCTCGTTCACCTGTTGCTTTAAGTCAGCACTCATCTGATGAAGGCGCTCTAAACTCTGATCCTGGCAATGTTTCCCCGCATCAATTAGGGTTTGCACGTCTGGATCTAGGGAGGATAAAATGGGCTGAAGTTGCTGATAATACGATTGCTGTTGTTCCCCTAAATCGATTAACGTCTCAATTTCCTGGGCAAACTGCTCGGCAGCCGCCACCCTACTGAGTTGAGCTTGATACTTTTGCAACCGTGCCTCTAACTGCGGAATTTGAGCCACAGAAGGTTCTAAGGCTTCCAGGCGATCGCCTTCCTGTTTCACCTCATTTAACCGCTCTAAACACTCATATAACTGCCGCTCCGTGCCCTCTTGCTCCCGCCTCCAATCCCGTATCGCTTGCAGTTGAGTGTTCAGGTTTTCCTGTTTCTCTTCTAATCGACTTTGCTCTTCTACCGCAGGCACTAACTCTTCAATTTTCCGTTCGGCAACCTGACAACTCTCCCGTTGCATCTCCACTTTCGTTAACTGAGTCTGGACTTTGTGCAAACCTTGTCCTTGTTTCTCTTTGTCTCGCAACAGTTTCTGTTGCAGTTTCTGCGTTTTAACCCGTTCCTTTAACTGAGCTTCTGCTTGTTCATAAGCGCGATAATTGGCTTGATTTTCCTCACATTTTTGGGCGCTCTCTTGGGCTTGCTGATAAGCTTTTTCTCGATGATAGCAATCTTGATTGATCCCTTGATACTCTGCCTCTAACTGTTGGAGATCCCGTGTACAGTGTTCCACCTGTTGCTGATGTTGCTTAAACTCGCGTTGTTGTTGCTCTAGAGTTTTCAGTCGCTTAATAACTGTCTCTTTCTCTGCGTCCCCTTGTTCTAGCCATTCATTGATCTCTTGATGGCGATCTTGGAGTGTTTGCCAATCTTCCAATTGCAGATCGAATCGCTCTAAATGCTGTTCGCAGGTTGTAACTTCATCCTGTGCAAATTGTTCTAAATCCCGCGAAGCTTGATAAGCCTTTTTGTACTCTTCAACTCGTAAAATAGGATCAAATACAGTTTTTCGCTCTCCTGGATTTTTGAGAAAATCACTGGTAAACGTTCCTTGGGGAATCCCAATTGCTTCTGAAAAGAGTTTTGCTAAATCCGTATCTTTCGGAACGCCCAAATGGTCCTGTAACCAGAGCAGCACATCATTCACTTTAGTCGGATCGAGCTTACAGTCAATCTGTGGATCGTAAAGCTCATATCCGCGACGGGTACAGCGTTTTACTTGATAGGTTCTGCCATCGCGATTAGAAATGAAGTGTACCGTTGCTTGGGCACTTTTAGCTCCTTTGCGAATCAACTCTTCTCGCTGATATTGACAAGAGTTAAATAGTACCCAAGCAATCGCTTCTAAAATCGACGTTTTCCCTGCGCCATTTTCTCCACAAATAGCATTACTTCCCACTTCAAACTCTAAATAGAGATCGGCGTGGGACTTAAAGTTTTTCAGACTGACAGATAGAATTTCCATGGATAATTTATTTAACTTAAGTTGGGTTAGCAATAACCCAACCACAATCATCAGTCAAAATTGGGTATATCTAAACGTCTTCAGCCGCTTGCAGGAATAATTTACGAGCAACGGTTTGAATTCCGGTATGGCGATAATAGTCTGTCGATTGGTCAAGAAAAGCCCCGACTAAATCTAAAGCATCATCCGAGAAGTCAATAAATCCTCCGATGTGGTCAAAAACGCTTTCAGGGGTTAAGCCAACGGAACCAACTAAATTCCCCATCCATCCTTCAACAGCACCAAACGTCTCGTTAATAAACCCTAATTTATCATCACCCGGAATGAAGTTAGCAATGGCTCCAAAAACCGGATTCCTGGTCAAAACACTGCCACCTTGCTCATCTAAGGTTGAGTGAACTTTTTGTAAGAAATTTGGTCCCAAAGGGAGTAAACCATCGACGGAGACTAATGCTGCCATCCGCATGAGGGATGCTCCGTGATAATGTTCCGTCAGTTCAGTAACAAATTGACCTGGATTGAGAACAGGCAGTCCATTCAGCTTGCTGTACGCAATCAATTCTGTGACTAATTTTAAGCATAAATCCACCGATTGGGTCGTATCGGCTTTGGGAGTTAATCGATTTAAAAATCCTAATAAGCCAATTTTTTCGCCCACTTTATTCGCCATGGCAGCCGCACCGAGTGCTTTGTCTGCATTATCGATGGTTTTATAAAACCAAATAGCCCCTTGATAGCCATTATTGGTATCATTGTACAGCTCGATCGCCCGATTGCGGATATCCCGGATGCGATCGCTGTCTGTTTCCCCGGTTACGACTTCAATCGTGCGATCGCATCCGACCACATTTTCCCACTCTCCAGGGACGACAAAATCCAGAGCGTTGAGCATCTTTACCGTCAGATTATCCGACGGTAATTCATCAAGTAACTCAATAATTGAATCAGCCATCTTTAGTTCCTAACTTGAAGACTTTCTCTATTCTGAAGTCTATCCCTACGATGCGTCAATATAGGACTACGGGCTAGGCAAGAGGCAATTCTAACGACAAGAACTTATAACTTTTGCAAAGGAACCACTTTCGGATTCAGAATTTTGCGCCCTAAACCAGTAAATTGAACCGCTACAGATTGCTGTTCTCCCTTGCCAAAAACATGGGTCACTTGTCCAACTCCAAAACTGCGATGAAGGACGCGATCTCCAACTTGCCAACCCTTATTTTTTCCCTTAGGAGTTTTAGCCTTTGTTGCCACCTTAGCTTCAGATTTCTTAACCGGCTTTTTCACCGTTTTCTGGGGTGCGGGACTTGGGGAAGTTACTCTTGCCTGATATTGGGTCGTCCCCTTTAATAACTCGCGGGGTAATTCGCCTAAAAACTGAGAGGCAGTTGCCGGTTCCCGGTTGCCCCATAACCGTCTTTCTTGGGCATGGGTTAAAAACAATTGTTCCTGAGCGCGGGTAATACCCACATAACATAAGCGTCGCTCTTCTTCCAAGGCTGCAGGGTCATCCATACTGCGGAAATTAGGAAATAAACCATCTTCTAATCCCACTAAAAACACAATTGGAAATTCTAAGCCTTTCGCTGCATGAAGGGTCATCAAGGTAACGGCATTTTCTCCTTCTTCCAGCTTATCTAACTCCGATTGTAAGGGGGCATAATTGAGATAACTGGATAAATGGGTATCGCCAGTTTCTTCTTCATATTGGATAATGGCACTAAATAACTCTTGCAGGTTTTGTAAGCGGTTTTCAGATTCATCAGTTCCTTGATATTTTAAATCTTTGAGATATTCAGAGTCGGTTAAAATCCCTTGGGCAATGGTAGAAGCTTTTTCCGTTTCGAGACGTTCTTGCCAACGAGTAATCAGCTTATAAAAGCCCATCACTGCTTTAGTTGAGCGTCCGGCTAATGTACGCACGGAAGTTTCATCACTGATAATTTCCCATAGGGGAATCCCCAGTTCTGAGGATGCACCTAGCAGCCGATCTAAGGTGGATTTGCCAATACCACGACGAGGAACATTAATAATGCGTAATAAACTGACGGTATCAGCCGGATTGATCAATAATCTGAGATAACAAATGGCATCTTTTATTTCCTTGCGATCGTAAAACTTTAATCCCCCAACCATCCGATATTTAATATTTTGTCTTACCAATACTTCCTCAAAGGCACGAGACTGGGCATTGGTACGATACAAAATGGAAAAGCTGCCCCAATTGACATCCGGATACTTTTGTTCCAGTTGGCGCATCTGACGGATCACAAACTCCGCCTCGTCAATTTCATTATCAGCTTGGTAACAAGTAATTGGCACTCCAGAATCACGAGTGGGGCGTAATACCTTATCAATTCGCTCTTTATTATTTTGAATCAACTCATTCGCTGCTTGTAGAATATTTTCTCGCGAGCGATAGTTTTCTTCTAATTTAATCATGGTCTCGCTTTTCTGGTCTGATAAACCATCGCCAAAATCTTGTTGAAAATCCATCAAAATGGTAAAGTCAGCCATGCGGAAGCTATAAATCGATTGATCGGCATCTCCAACGACAAAAATGGAGCGACTTTGCCAATCTTTGTAGTCACGGCTTTGGACTCCTCCCGTGGCTAACAAACGAATTAAATCATATTGGGTGCGGTTTGTATCTTGATATTCATCGACTAAGATATGATGAAAGCGGTTATGCCAATAGGCTAATACTTGCTCGTTTTTTCGTAGCAAGTTCACCGGGACTAAAATTAAGTCATCAAAATCGAGGGCATTATTTTCAGCTAACCGCTTTTGATAGAGTTCATAAACTTCGGAAATTACCCGTCCCCGATAATTCGGTTGTTCTCGCTGAAAATCTTGGGGCGATAATCCCTGATTTTTGGCATTGCTAATGGCGTAACGAACGGACTTGTGATTAAACTTTTTGTCATCTAGATTTAAGTCTTTGGTGACAATTTCTTTCACCAGTCCCTGTACATCCGATTCATCAAAGATAGAAAACTGTTTATCCCATTTTCTGCCTGCTTCATCCTGATATTTATCGATGTCGTAGCGTAAAATTCGAGCGCAGGACGCGTGAAATGTTCCCACCCATAGGGGCTTAATATAATCTTGATAGATGCGCGATCGCAACCGCATCTGTTCGGCATCCCCCAAATCATCCCAATCTCGACCCGTAGAACTCGGAGCTAACTGCTGGGCAAACAAGCTCTCAATGCGCTCCTTCATTTCCCGCGCCGCCTTATTCGTAAACGTGACCGCCAGAATCTGTTCTGGATTCACCCGATGCTGTAGAATCAGATTAGCAATCCGATAGGTAAGGGCACGAGTCTTCCCGGAACCTGCACCTGCAACCACCAACATCGGGCCGCACAGATGCTCCACCGCCTTTCGTTGCGAAGGGTTGAGAACACTGAGAAAATCTGAAGTTTGGGTCATGAGTTGGAACAAGGCTGAATCTACGGCAAATCAAAGAGGACATTATAACATTACTTGTGTGACCCAGGGAAATCAGAACTAAATTAGAGTGTGAATTATTTGTAATAAGTCAGTTGAGTTTTGATGTGTTCTCTTGAAGTAATGTGAAGTTCGCGATCGCCTGTTTCTTCGCTGTATATTGGCAAAATCTATACCTTGTGCTATCATCAATTGCGGTATTCAGAGATGAAGGGAGATCTAGACCGTCTCAGATTATCCAGATTGTTCTCTACCGCTTCAAATTCACTCTTTAAACACTCCTAATGTTTACCAATATTCGTCTTTTATTGGAAGCTTGTAACTCCTTAAACCTGGATTATGAGATCGTTCATCCTAACGAAAATGTAATCCAAGTTAATCTCGATAAGCCCCATTTGTTTGTCAATGGATTTACTCCGATTTTAACTGGGGCTATCCTAAAAGTAGTAAAAGATAAAGACTATACTTATCATTTGCTCAAAGATTGGGTATTAATGCCGAAAACTGTTGCCTATGTTGATCCCTATGTTTCTACTTATGAAAACTATTCTATCCATAAGAGTATTCCAGAAATAGTTGCGGCAATTGAAGACACGTTTAGCTTACCGGTAATTGTCAAGAAAAACACTGGATCGGGGGGAGACAATGTATTTCTCTGTGATAAAACAGCTCAGATTGAAGAGTCCTTACAGACTATTTTTAATCTGCATGACAAAGATTATGACTATATGGCCTTAGCCCAAGAAGTGATTGAAATTGAGAGGGAATATCGGGCTATTTTTCTGAATCAATCTTTGGTCTTACTCTACGAAAAAAACATCCAAAATGCAACCTTTACAGGCAATTTAAGTCCTCTCCATTGGGATGGTGCTCAAGCCATTCATGTGACGGATGAAGATACGATCAGCAAACTAGAAGAGTTTATTCAACCTATCTTTGAGCGATTACCGATTGAGTATGGAGGATTTGATATTGCGGTGGATAAGTCTGGACAGTTATGGTTAATAGAAATCAACTCTAATCCAAATTATAAGATTTTCATTCGCGATAATCCAGAGAGGCTTGCTGTAGAAGTATTTGAGAAGCTTTTAAAATCTCTGATGAAGTCAGATTAAAGGACATAAATTATGCCATTACCCTATACTCGAACGGTTCGCTTTTCAGAAACAGACGCTGCTGGAGTTGTGTATTTCGCCAATCTATTTCAGTTTTGTCATGAAGCCTATGAAGCCTCTTTAGATGAGGCAGGAATTGATTTAAAAGAATTCTTTTGTCAGCCGAAAATAGCTTTTCCCATTATTCATAGTGAAGCCGATTTTTATCGACCTCTAACTTGTGGAGATTGTTTTGATATTGAGTTAGTGCCGATACTTTTATCATCCAATCAATATGAAATAAACTATCAAATTAAACTAGGAGATCTTCTTGCGGCTAAAGCCATGACTCGTCATATCTGTATCGATGCTCACCAGCGCACCAAGCAACCTCTACCAAAAGTTTTGCTGAACTGGCTTCATCAATGGTCTAACGAATCACTGCAAAGATGATTTTAGTGGGTAGGGTGGGGAGGAGAATTAAGCCATGTTTTTCAACTTCTATAGCAGTGAAAGAGGTGATTAGGACAGTGAGGTTATGGTTTAAGGCAATAGGCACGAATCGCAATAGAAAATGTCCTAACTCTCCCTTTCTCTGCTATAGAACTCCAGCTCAATACTGAAACCTAGCCCCCATAACCTATTCCCTAGCGCGTAGCGCTATAGCTTATCGCAACTTCAGAATCTGGGCAGTTACAGCCAAACTTTCCTCGTATAAAACATCTCGTCCCCAGCGTTGTAGCTGTTGACTCATCATTTCTTCTGCCTTTTGATCGGAAACCGCAGTCACCTGTTCAGTGCGACTATTACTGGCACTTCCTCCTGCTTCCATCCGCATACATCCGGTGGTTTCTGAACATAAAATCGTACAACAATTAGCCTCAGGATTGCTCGAATTCAGCAAAACCCCGACTAAATCCCCTGGAATTTCTCCCCAGTCCGCAGTCGGAATGCCAGCTAATTCAGCCTGAATTGTTTTATTTTCGGGGCCAGAAAATTCAATCCGTTTAATATCATAATCTCCCCCTTCATCCTGATAACCAATCGGTTGCCAACCGAGACGACTGGCTAACCATCCCAAAAACATAAAGGCTTGAGCATCATTGCCTTTTTCATAGTCAATTGTGACCTGATCAATATCGCCTAGGGAATCTCGACGTTCTGGGGGATCGAAGGTGGCGGCAGTTAATTCTTGCCAGGGATACAAGCGATGCCAATTGAGATCGGCAATATAGGTTTCTGACTCAATAAGATCGTGAATTTTCAGAAGTTCCGAATCCGGGTCACTAAAATAGCAGGAATCGACGACAATACAATTGGCTTGTTGAGCTAAATGTTGAAACAATAATTGTTCGGGATTGGGAGTGGCTTTCCACCAAACAAACTTGGGTAAATCGGGGATTAATAGGGAAGAAATTAGGTCTTTGACTCGCTCTAGGGCTTCCTTTGTCCCTCGCAGAGTAATGTATTCACAACAGATGAGGGTGCTGTTGCTACTGCTTTTTTGAATGGGACAATAGGCAGAAACTTGGGCGCTTACCCCTCGATCTTCGCCTAAAACAGGACAAAGGGTAATCACTCTACAAGGATTTTGGGAGGCGATCGCCTCACTGACACTCGATCCCCTCAAATCTACATTACTAATATCAGCAACTTGGGAAGGCGAGATCTTCCCATAATTCTCCCGCAAACCGTGCAGCGTCTGCCCATCAATGCGTCCCGTAATCCTCAGACCATAACTCATCTGAGCCTCACGAACCGCCTCCTTCATCATCGGGCCATTAATACCATCAATGCAGCCACTATAGAAGCCCAAACCAGCCAACAACTGTTGGAATTCTTCCGGCTCATAAATCACCATACTAAACGTCGCCGCTCGCGTGGCCACTGGGCTAGCCTTGCCCGTATTTTGGCTCAACCAAATCTTATTCAGTTCCGCCTCAATCTCACCTAAAGAGATATCCTTCGGCTTTTGTAATGCAACAATAGGAGTAGTAGTCATGACGAGTAATGAGTAATAGGGAATAGGGAATAGGGAATAGGGAATAGGGAATAGGGAATAGGGAATAGGGAATAGGGAATTTCTCCGTGTCTCCGCGTCTCCGTGTCCCCCTCTCCCCGCGTCAAAGCCTCCGCCAGCGGCGACCATCTCGATTCAGTAACAACTCTGCCTCAACCGGTTCCCAGGTTCCCGCCTCATAGAGAGGAATCACCTCTGGAGGAGCAGGGGCATCCCAAACATCCAACACTGGGGTTAATACTTGCCAAGAGGCTTCCACCTCATCCCCACGGGTAAACAGAGTTTGGTCGCCTAACATACAATCAATCAACAACCGGCTATAGGCATCCGTATTCGCTTGACCGAAGGCGCGATCGTAGCGAAAATCCATATCAACCGATCGCGTCCGCAAAGAACTCCCTGGCGTTTTCACCTCAAACCGCATCGAAATCCCCTCATTCGGCTGAATTCGCATCGCCAGCACATTCGGGTTCGCCTGTTTCGCCGCCGACTGGAACATCAAATACGGCACTTCCTTAAACTGAATCGCAATCTCCGAAACCTTTTTCGGCATCCGTTTCCCCGTCCTCAAATAGAACGGAACCCCCTTCCAGCGCCAATTATCAATATTCAACTTCAGCGCCGCATAGGTCGGCGTAACCGACTCCGGACTCGCACCCTCCTCATCTCGGTATCCCGGAACCTGCTTACCCTTACTCCAGCCCGACGTATATTGACCCCGAACCGCACATCGATCCAAATTGCTCAAATCCGCCAAATGGGTCGCCTGCACCACCTTTACCTTCTCATTACGAATACTATCAGCATCCAAAGAATTCGGCGGTTCCATCGCCGTCAACGAAAACAACTGCATCAAATGGTTCTGCACCATATCCCGGAGCGCCCCAGACGTTTCATAATAACCCGCCCGTCCTTCCAAACCCACCATTTCCGCCACTGTAATTTGCACATGGTCGATAAACTGGCGATTCCACAAGGGTTCAAAAATAGCATTAGCAAACCGAAACACCAACAGATTTTGTACCGTTTCCTTACCCAAATAATGGTCAATACGGTACACCTGCTTTTCATCACAGACTTGAGTCACCACCCGATTCAACGTCCGAGCGCTACCCAAATCTCGGCCAAACGGTTTTTCAATGACCAACCGTTGCTTAGTGGGATCGTCTAACATCCCCGCATTGCCCAACTGTTGGGTTGCTTCTCCAAAGAACCGAGGGGCAACGGACAGATAAAAGACCCGGTTACCACGAGTTCCTCGTTTTGTATCTAATTCCGCTAGAAAGCTTTTGAGTTTTTGATAACTTTCCGGATTGTCAATATCTCCAGGGCAGTAAAATAGACCTTCAGCAAACTCTTTCCACAATTGCTCAGACTGAAGTCCCCCTCCAAATTCTTCCACGCCTTCGCGCATATGTTCCCGAAAAAAGTCATGGCTCCACTGACGACGAGCAACCCCCACAATGGTTAATTCTGGGGGTAGTCGTCTCTCCAATTTCATTTGGTAGAGCGCCGGGACTAATTTGCGTTGGGTGAGGTCTCCAGATGCACCAAAAATAATTAAAATCTGGGGTTCAGGAATGCGGTCTTGTTGCAGTCCAACGCGCAGAGGATTTTCTGTGAGTGTAACCATAGAGAATTAACTAGCAATAGTTGGGTGTAAGTCTAGATCTACAAAAGGTTGGTGTGGGGTTATTTGCTCTCTGAGGCATTCTTCAGGAAAGATTCGGCCAAAGCCACATTTTCTGGAGAGCCAATAATCAGAGGCGTTCTGGCGTGTAGCTCTTTGGGGATCACTTCCAAGATATCTTGAGTACCTGTACTTGCCCGGCCTCCTGCTTGTTGGGCAAGAAAACCTAAGGGCGCTGATTCATACAGTAATCGTAGTTTACCCTCTGGTTTTTTCAGCGTGCCAGGATACAAAAAGACCCCTCCCTGGAATAAAATGCGGTGAAAATCACCCACTAAGGCTCCACCATAGCGGGCGGTGTATCCTTCGTGGCGGTGAACATAACGCACATACTCGCGGATGGATTCGTCCCATTGCCAAAAATTTCCTTCATTGACGCTGTAGATTGCTCCATGGCTGGGGATTTGGATATTTTCTCGGCTGAGGATGAATTCTCCTAAGCTGGGGTCTAGATTGAAAGAATGGACTCCGTTGCCCACAGAATAGACCAGCATAGTACTAGGGCCATAGAGGATGTAGCCAGCAGCAATTTGTTTGTGTCCATTTTGGAGCAGGTCGGAGGCGCTCAAATCTAAGTCCATGCCTTCTTGTTTGCGGATGGAGAAGATAGAGCCGACGTTGAGGTTAGTATCCACATTCGATGAGCCATCGATAGGGTCGTAAATCAGGGTTTGGCGACCGATGGGACAGTTTTCGGGGATGTAGTATGGCTCTTCCATTTCCTCAGAGGCGAGGCGACAGACGAGGCCACTTTGTTTGAAGACACTGATGAATACGTCATTGGCGTAGACATCCATTTTTTTGACTGATTCACCTTGGATGTTGGTCTCTCCAGTAAAGCCTAAAACGTTCTCCATCAGTCCAGCTCTGGACAGGCGACGGGAAATGAGTTTTCCGGCTAGGGCAATGCGATTCATAATCGCACTGAGGTCTTGAGCATCTGGGGAAAAGCTTTGCAGTTGTTGGAGAACATGACGAGATAGGGTTGTACAATCCCGGTCAAGGGCATGTTCTTGGGCAACTTCGACATGGGCATCAGCCATGGATTAGGTTCCTCCTAGAGCAACGGACAGGGGTGACCGCAAGGGTCTTAATGGATTGAGATGGGCTTGTTGATCATGTTAAGGAATGGGGTTACGCAATGGCTCTAAGCTTAAGGTGAACTATAGAAATGACGGCTCCAGAAGCTGGAGAGCTAATCAACTCTAGGGAGGGTTGTCCGAGGGAAGTCGGTGTAAACTTTGGGGTAAAGATTGGGAGAATTGAGGATTAAAAAAGACGATCAATTCTAGACTCAAAAGCTTAATCGTGTCCCGATCTCTAAGAAGGGAAGATGAGGGGGCGGGGAGTTGATGGAGTTGAAAACGCTCTCACCGGTATTTGAAGTTATCCTTTATAATTTATAATTAAGAAGATCCAACACCAGATGAAGGCACCTCCTCAAAGACTCTAATGTTAAATTTGACTTCTGTTGTCATTAATGAATTTTTGGTGAAGATCCGGGATGGTTATCGCCGAACGTATGGTGGCTATAAACCGGATTATGCGGATATTATCGTTTGGGCTGGGAGTATGGCCCTAGAGAATATCGCCAATAGTGATGCCCTTTATCATAATGTGGAACATACGATTTTTGTGACGTTGGTGGGGCAAGAAATTCTTCGTGGAAAACATATTCGTGAGGGTGGAGTTTCGGCAGAAGATTGGCTTCATTTTATGATTTCTTTGCTCTGTCATGATATTGGGTATATTAAGGGGGTTTGTCGTGATGATAAGCATTCAGATCGCTTATATGATTCGGGGATTGACAACAGTATGGTTGAGTTACTTCCCGGGGCAACGGATGCGGCACTTACGCCTTATCATGTAGACCGGGGTAAGCGGTTTATTGAGGAGCGCTTTGGAGGTCATAAATTAATTGATGCAGAGGAAATTAAGCGCAATATTGAGTTAACTCGTTTTCCGGTTCCTAAGGATGATGATCATGCGGATACGATGAATTATCCGGGTTTGATTCGAGGGGCGGATTTGATTGGGCAGTTGAGCGATCCGCAGTATTTACAGAAGATTCCGGCTCTGTTTTATGAGTTTGAGGAAAATGGGGCGAATAAACAGTTAGGGTATGAAAATCCTGGGGATTTACGGAATAATTATCCGGCGTTTTTCTGGAATGTGGTTTCTCATTATATTCAGCCTTCGTTGAATCATTTGAAGTTGACTCAGGAAGGAAAGCAGGTGATTGCAAATTTGTATGCGAATGTTTTTCGAGTTGAACATGAGGCGCAAACGGATCGCTTTGTTTGAGGAAAGGCAAGAGGCAGTAGGTAGTAGGGGCAAAAAGTTTTTCGCCCCTACTTGTTGGGGTAGGATAGAGGGGATTTAAGGTGTTAGGAGAATACGGGTTATGGATGTGATTCCAGCGATTGATTTGCTCCAGGGGAATTGTGTGCGCTTGTATCAGGGAGATTATGAGCAAAGTCAGGTGTTTGATGAAGACCCGGTGGCGATCGCCCAACAATGGGTTGCTCAAGGAGCGACGCGCTTGCATGTGGTGGATCTCGATGGCGCAAAGTCAGGACAGTCGGTGAATTTAGAGGTGATTCGGGCGATCGCCCAATCCATCCCCATTCCGGTACAAGTGGGGGGAGGCTTGCGCGACTATGCAGGAGGGGCAAATTTGCTCTCTACCGGTGTCCAACAGGCGATTCTAGGGACGGTGGCAGTGGAAAATCCCGAACTTGTCCAACAGCTCTGTCAGGAGTTTCCAGGGCAAATTATGGTGGGTATTGATGCCCGCGATGGTAAGGTGGCGACGCGGGGATGGTTGGAAACCTCCAAAATTTCTGGGATTGAATTGGCCCAACAGTGCGCTCAGATGGGGGTTTATGGGATTATTTATACTGATATTCATCGGGATGGAACCCTGAAGGGCCCCAATATTTCAGCCTTGCGAGAAGTTGCCGAAGCGGTGGATGTACCGGTAATTGCCTCTGGTGGAGTCAGTAGCGTTACGGATTTACTCAGTTTGTTGTCCCTAGAGCGTTTGGGGGTAACTGGAGTGATTGTGGGTAAGGCGCTCTATACGGGGGATGTGGTGTTAAAAGAAGCGCTACAGGCGATCGGGCCGGGTCGTTTACAGGATGTTCCCCCGGATTTTGATTCGTCAGCGATGGCGTAGTGGATTTGTTCAGCTCTTATAGCGCTTTGCGCTAGGGAATAGGGAATAGAAAATGTCCTGACTATCCTTACCACTGCTATAGTTCCCATTTTCAAGGCATTTTATAGGAATGCTCTCAAAGGAAAAATTTAGGCGATCGTACCCCATAACAGCACAAAGTGCTGTAGTCATTGATTCATACACGAGACGGTTACACTGTACTCTAATAACAGCGCAAAGCACTGTATTCCCTATTCCCTATTTATTCCTCTTCTACGGGACGTAAGGGAATTTCCACGATAAACTTAGCTCCCTCTCCCGGTTCAGAAACACAACTGAGATTGCCGCTATGTTTTTCCACCACAATTTGATAACTGATAGATAACCCTAAACCGGTTCCAGAGCCAACGGGTTTAGTCGTATAGAAAGGATTAAAGATTTTTTGGATCGTTTCCTCACTCATCCCTGGGCCATTATCAGCGATAATGACTTCCACAGATTGGCGATCTGTTACGTGAGTCCGGACTGTAATCGAGGGTTGTTGATCTTTGGAAAGTTCAGTACTGCGCTGATCTTGCATTGCATCACACGCATTGGTTAATAAATTCATGAACACTTGATTCAGTTGGGAGGCGTAGCAATTGACCTGGGGTAAATTGCCATACTCTTTAAGAATTTTAATTTCTTTCTCATTCCCCGACTCTTTGAAACGATTTTGCAAAATCAACAGGGTACTATCTAATCCATCATGAAGATTAACTGGTTTTTTATCCGCTTCATCCAGTCGGGAGAAGTTTCGTAGAGAAAGGATGATTTTACGGATACGTTCGGCTCCCACCTGCATAGAATTGAGGAGATTCTTCAAATCTTCACTCATAAAGTCGAGATCGATATCCTCAATCATATCTTCAATTTCTTCATCTGGTTTAGGGTAATGGGTTTGATAGAGATCGATCAGATCCAGTAAAGCGTCAACATATTCTGTCGCAGGGGCTAGGTTACCATAGATAAAACTAACGGGATTATTAATTTCATGGGCTACTCCAGCCACCATTTGACCTAAACCGGACATTTTTTCCGTTTGGATCAGTTGGGTTTGAGTTCGTTTTAGCTCTTCTAGTGTTTGGGATAAATCTTGATTTTTCTGGTTTAATTCTTGGGTGCGCTCTTGTACTTTTTGCTCAACAGATGCATAGAGGAGGGCGTTATCCAGGGCGATTGCTGCTTGAGAGGATAAGACTTGCAGTACTTCAATGCGATCGGCAGTGAAGGCATCAGTCGTTAGGTTGTTTTCTAAATACAGGATACTAATCAGTTGTCCTTGGTTAACGATGGGGATACACAGGAGCGATTTAACCTGACGTTTAATAATGTAAGGGTCGTTAGTAAATTGTCCATTTCGACAGGCATGGCTTAAGACCACATCGGAGAGAGAGCGTTCCACATAGTTAATGACTGTAATGGGTAATTCCTCACTGGTTTCAACGGCTGTTGATTCCTCGTTAATAATCGCTTCCTCATCTACAAAAGCAGAGGCGGAAATCAGTAACTTCCCCTCTTTAGGAAGCAATAAAAATCCCGATTGTGCTCCGGCATTTTCAATCAAGCTTTTCATTAAAGTCCCCAAGAGCTTATCGAAAACAATTTCACTAGAAATGGCTTGAGACGCTTTGAGAACTGTATTTAAATCCAGACTATTGGAAATCGAATTGGTAGAGGTATGAATTGTGGTATTCACATCCAATTTATCGGTTAGTTGGTTAAATTTAGCCTCTAATTGGGGATGGGCTAATTTCAGAGATGCAACTTTGCGCTTTATTCCCCATTTCTCGTAATGATAGTAAGCCTCTCGCAAATGGACTAGAGCATAGGAAAGTTTCTGTTTTTGCAGCCAAAAATCAGCCGCCCGTTCATTGGCGATCGCCTGAACAGAAATCAAGTCATGTTCTGTGGCTACGGCGATCGCGCGATCGTAGAAATCAATCGCTAATTCCAGTTTATTTTGTACACGAGCTAATTCTGCTTCTACCAGTAAATACTTAGGCAAGAAATTGGCTACACAGTTTTCAGACCAAATCTTTAATTGACTTTGATTCGCTCTAACCTTGTCTAATAAGACTTCTCTTTGAGTCTCTTCTGTCATCCCATAAGCGGATAGACAGATCAAAGAGGTGTAGAAATTATACTCAGGTACAGGTGCAGTCCCCAGTATGAACTGGAGCTTATCCGCGATCGTCTCACTTAGGGCTAATGCGGCCTCTAGATTCCCATACAAATATAACGTTTGCATTTTGAAAATCTGATAAATACACAGAGCAAAAATATTCTGATTTTGCTGACAAAGCTCAACATATTCCGCTTCAGTTAAACTTGGCCCATCAAAATTTAATGGCTCATTCGTTTGATCGTCTAAATTCAACAGAACCAACTGTAAACCCAGTAAAACATAAGTTACCAATTGATTCTCCGTTTTCTGAGCAAACGGTAAATATTTAAGAATCTCTTCTAAAATCTGTTCAATCGGTTTTCCTTGGACAAAGAAATTAACCGATTGATTATTCAGCACATAACCCGCATAGAGCAAATCTCCCGAATCTAGAGCCGATTGATACGCCTCATTTCCTAGCCATGTTGAATCTTTCATGGGATTAAACCAATAATTCAAAGTGCTAATTAAACAAATACCCGCCTTATAGGTTGGATGTCCCCACTTTTGATTAAGTTTATAAGCCACCCTTCCCAGATCATAGGCATTTCGGTACTGTCCAAAAATATTCACCAATAAAATGCCATAGGTGGGCAAAAAGAACGCCACTTCTGGAGCATATCCTTCCTCCAAAACCAACGTTGCCCCCTTCAGAATAATCAGCGTCCACAACTGGATATTGAGCATATAAGCCGGGGGCGCTAAATTATGCAATAACTTCACTTTGATTTCGCTGAGGGAATTCTCCATTTTGGGTTGATCCAGCAATGATAAAATGGGGCGATTTCCTAAAGCTTTACCCGCCTTATCTAATTCCTGGGGAATTATGCTATCTAAATCTTCTGTTGGCAAACTAATCCCTAATATATCTAGGGCAGTACGCCCAATGTCCACCGCCTTTTGATACTGCCCTCTCAAAGTGTTTTGAATTAACAGAATATTATAAATCTCAGCTTTCTCAAAATCCGAATCAATCTGAGATAAAACCTCAGCAATCAAAGCTTCTGATTCAGCAAAGTTTCCATTCAAATATTCCACATCTGCCCGCTCTCTATACAGGGAAAATGCAAACTCATGATCGAGATCCCAAATATTTTCTGGCAGATAACTCATTGCCTCTTTTAAATATTGAAGAGCTGCCACAAAAGCAGTGGCATCTTTAGCGCGTTTTCCTGCCTCCAAATTTAGGTGAGCTAATTCCAAGATTTCATTCTGTTCTGTTATCAAAGATCGACCAACATTCATGTGATCGACCAATTCAAAAATTCGTTCACTACGATATTCAATCGGTGTTCTTTCCAATAGCATCCTGCCAATTTCCAGATGAACCGACTTTTTATTTGACTCATCAATTAGAGCATAGGCTGCTTGCTGTACTCGGTCATGGGAAAATTTATAATTTAAGATCAATAACGGAGCCGTAACTAAATCCAGATCGACCAATTCTTTCCCAGAATTGGGGCGAATCATTTTTTCTTGAATTGCAGGCAAGAGATCTTGAAAGGTTCCAGAGGATTCTTTTTCATAAATTAAAGACAGAGTATTTAAATCAAACTGATTCCCTAAACAAGCCGATAACCGTAAAACTTCTTGCGTTTCTTCTGGCAGTTTTCGCAACTTACCAATCATTAAATCCACTACATTTTCCGTAATACTCATGGACTCAATTTCTTCTAAATCCCAAGACCATCCACCCATAATATCAGGTTGAGGCGGTACAAACGTTAGTAGGTTTTCCTGGTACAGGGTCTTGAGAAATTCATTCACAAAAAATGGATTTCCTGCGGTTTTATTTTGAACCAGTTCTGCCAAAGGCTTCACGAATCGTTGCCCTTGATGTAAAGTCTCAGAAATCAATTGGCTAATTTGATTGAGCTTCAGATTTTCCAAATGGATATGATTAATAATCACAGACTGAATCCGCAGGGAGTCAACCACCATCATCAGTGGATGACTAGGACTCACTTCATTATCTCGATAAGCTCCAATTAAGAAAAAATACTGAACATCTGCTTCCGTTAGCATAAGTTCAATCAATTTCAGAGTTGCAGAATCAGCCCATTGTAAATCATCTAAAAAGATCACTAATGGATGTTCGGGGCGGCAAAAAATACGAATAAAATTTTGAAAAACCAAATTAAACCGATTTTGAGATTCTGTTGGCCCTAGCTCTATAACGGCAGGTTGGGGGCCAACAATATATTCTACTTCCGGAATCACATCAATAATGATTTGACCATTCGGGCCAAAGGCTTCTAATAGCTTTTTTTTCCATTGTCTTAAGTTCTCTTCACTTTCAGTCAGCAATAAATTGACTAACTCAGAAAACGCTTTTACAATAGCAAAATAAGGAATACTCCGTTGGAACTGATCGAATTTACCTAAGATAAAATAGCCATTTCTATGGGTAATAGGATTATAGATTTCTTGAACTAAAGCAGATTTACCGATTCCGGAATATCCACTAATGAGCATAAATTCTTTATGACCATCAGCGACTCGCTCAAAAGCGGCTAACAACGTATCGACTTCCTTATCTCGTCCATAGAGTTTTTCTGGGATTTTAAATGTATCCGAAATATCTTGTTCCCCTAAGGGAAATGGATCGATCTGGTCATTATCTTTCAGATTGACTAAACATTGTTCTAAATCTGCGAGTAATCCCCAACTGCTTTGATAGCGCTCTTCTGCATTTTTGGCTAATAGCTTCAGCACTAAGTCAGAGACAACTTGGGGAATTTCAGCATTAACGATATGGGGAGCAATGGGTTGCTTGGCAATGTGACAATGGATGAGTTCCATTGTTTCCTTGCTTTCAAAGGGAAGCTTGTGGGTGAGCAACTCATAAAAGGTGGCTCCCAATGAATAGAAATCTGTGCGATAGTCTAAGCTCCGATTGAGTCTTCCGGTTTGCTCAGGAGACATATAGGCTAAGGTTCCTTCAATCGTCGGAGCATGACCGGATGATGAAGATTCTCGATTAAAGGTGACAGATATACTTAAATCGACCAGTTTGACTTCTCCTGTGGCGGGATTAAAGATAATATTGCCTGGATTGATATCTTTATGAATAATACTCGCTTGATGTAAATCGCCTAAGCTTTTGACAATCCGAATGGCTAAGTTGAGAAATCCTAAAAGCGTAAATTTCTGAGACGCTAATAACTGTTTTAAGGATTCTCCTCCAAAATCCTCTAAGACCATCACTAAAGCGTTTTGATAGCTTTCTAGAGTATAAGCCTTAACTAGACTTTCTCGATTGAGCTGATTGAGGAGTTGAAACTCTTGCTGGTATCGATTGCGCTCCTCTACTGTGGGATAATCTGCTTTGAGTACCTTCAAAATGACGGGCAGATTCGTTTTTTGTTGACAACCCCGATAGACTACTGTTTTGTCACTTTCGTAGATCTTAGCAAGAATTTGGTAGCCGCTTAGATTGATCATAATCAAAAACTCTAAATCGCTTTGGGGAAGTACGGATAAGATACCCTGGGTAAAGAAGAAGCGGACGACCCGAAGCGATCGCCTCCACTCTAGATCAAGATTACCTCACCAATTTAGCAAAATATAGTCCTGCACGCTGGTAATAGGAATGAGTTACCCGTTAAGCTTGTAAAGTTGGTTGGTAAGAGGGAGGGAATAGGGAATAGGGAATGGCTGGTTTTGCTCTTTCCTTGAACCATTCATAAATTTAGACATGATGTAGGGACAAACGGCCGTTCGCCCCTACAAGAGGGTTCTAGCTCATCCACTGACTATGGAAAAACTCTCCTCTCGGACGGTCAATCCGCTCATAAGTATGAGCGCCAAAGAAATCCCGTTGTGCTTGAGTCAAATTCTGGGGTAAAGTCGCACGACGATAACTATCAAAGTAATCCAAAGACGCACTAAATGCTGGTACTGGAATCCCCAACTGACAAGCCAGACCCAACACTTCCCGCCAAGCTTGCTGACGGTCTAAAATAGTTTGCTTGAACTCAGGAGCAAGCAACAAATTGGGCAAACTAGGATTATCCTTAAATGCCACCTTAATCTTATCCAAGAAGCCCGCGCGAATAATACACCCGCCTTTCCAAATACGGGAAATTTCGCTCAGATTCAACTCATAGCCAAACTCTTGAGAAGCCTTACTCAGTAGAGCCATCCCTTGAGCATAGGAACAAATTTTAGAGCAATAGAGAGCATCTCGAATTTTAGGAATAAATGCTTTGAGATCTCCATCGTACTGACCACTTGGCCCGGTTAATTCCTGAGACGCAGCTACCCGTTCTTCCTTATAAGAAGACATAATGCGGGCATTCACGGCTGCGGTAATTGTGGGAATACTCACCCCCAACTCTAAAGAAGTGACGACAGTCCACCGTCCCGTTCCTTTTTGACCGGCTGCATCTACAATTAGATCGATCAGATGCTGGTTGGTTTCCGAGTCAATTTGTTTAAAGATATCCCGGGTAATCTCAATTAAAAAGGAATTGAGTTCCTCCGTTTCATTCCACTCCTTAAACACTTCATGGAGTTCAGGATTGGTTAAACCTACCGCATTTTTCAGCAAATCATAGGCTTCAGCGATTAATTGCATATCGCCATACTCAATGCCATTGTGAACCATTTTCACATAATGACCTGCGCCCCCTTTGCCAATAAAAGTGACACAGGGACCATCATCCACTTGAGCCGCAATTTTGGTCACAATGGATTCCAACTCTTGGTAAGCGGTTGGAGTTCCCCCTGGCATTAAGCTAGGACCATTGAGTGCTCCTTCTTCACCGCCACTGACTCCCATGCCTACAAACCCTAATTTCGAGGCTTCGAGATCTTTGGTGCGGCGTTCGGTATCTTCATAAAGGGAGTTTCCGCCATCGATAATCATATCCCCTTCATCCAGTAAAGGCTTGAGGCTATCAATTACGGCATCAACTGGTTTACCCGCTTTCACCATAATCAAAATTTTGCGGGGGCGATCGAGTTTTTGTACAAATTCTTCCAGAGTTTGGGCAGCTAAGAAATTTTTCCCCTTGGCTCTGGTGGCCATAAACTCTTCAGTTTTGGCATAAGTTCGGTTATAAACCGTTACCGGAAACCCATTCCGTTCCACATTCAGGGCCAGGTTTTCACCCATAACCGCAAGGCCAATTAGACCAAAACTTGGCTGTGTCATAAGATTATGTACTCACGTAACCAACAATTGCTTGCCATAACAGCAAATTACCTACAAGGTTAGCCCGATCTTTAAAATTGTCCCGTAAAGAAGAGATTAAGTCTGGGCCGTCACGGTAAAATGACCCTATAGGCTGTAGACAAAGAATTTAGAAACAGAGGGTTCAGCAGACATGGCACGAATTCTGGCATTAGCCGTTGGCTTAGGAAGTTTCGCCTTTTATATGGCATTCTTCTTTTTTCCAGAGGTTTATCGGCGTAAAAGTGATTTTATCTGGAGTGGGTTAGGCTTTCTCTATGCTCTAACCCTATGGTTTTGTGCCGGACGGTTTACGGGTGCGGTGATGCTCGGCCAAATGGCTGCTGTTCCCCTGTTGTTGTATCTAGGTTGGGAAACTTTAACCTTACGTCGCCAATTAACCCCTGCTGGTCAACAAACTCCTGTGGAGGGGGAACAGTTAAAGCAGAATGGCTTAGGCGCTTTAAATCGTTTCTTGAAGAGGTCTCCTGCTCCAGAGGTTGCTGTCCCTACCCCTGAAACACCAGAACCGGAAACTCCTGTTACTGAAGAAGAAACGTCTCCAGAGACTCCTATTTCTGTAGGAGGCTCCGAAACGGTGAGTGAACCAGAACTGAGTGTGGAGGAATTGCCCGTTTCGGAGCCAGAACCTGCCGAATTACCGGTTTCGCCTGAACCTGAATCTCAGCCAGAACCAGAGGTGGTGCAAGGGGGAGCTGAATCGAAAGATGAAGAGATAGGGGAGATAGAAACAATTGAGGAAATCGAGGATCAAGGGGCGATCGCCCCAGATGCTCCGGATGAGAGTACGATAGAGTCGGAGCCTGAGCCTGATGAATTTGAGGAATTCTCTGAACCCGTTGTTCCACCAACGCCCGTTCCTTCATCATCTCCGACTCCTCCACAACCGAAATCGAAAACTCTATCGGGGTTATTCGGTTTCTTTGATAGTCTCAAAAGTCGATTCCAAAAGTCGAAGCCTTCGGAAATGTCTTCTTCAGATGCAGAAACTTGGGCTGAAGAAGAGCCAGAGTTATCAACGCCAATGCCAGAAGCCTCAGAAGCCGAAAGTGTAGAGGAACCCGTCGCTGAAGCGCCAGAAACGCCAGAAGCCGAAAGTGTAGAGGAAACTATCGCTGAAGTGCCAGAACCTCCCGAAGCCGAAAGTGTAGAGGAACCCGTCGCTGAAGCGCCAGAAACGCCAGAAGCCGAAAGTGCAGAGGAACCCGTCGCTGAAGCGCCAGAACCTCCCGAAGCCGAAAGTGCAGAGGAACCCGTCGCTGAAGCGCCAGAACCTCCCGAAGCCGAAAGTGCAGAGGAACCCGTTGCTGAAGCACCGGAAACCCCAGAACCTCCCAGCCCAGAAGAAGCGCAAGCACCAGAAAAACAGCCCACAGAAGAGACTGACGCATCCGTTGCACCTGCTGAACCGGAGACCGTGCCAGACGAGGAAATTCCCTCAGAAGAGCTTTCTGAACCGGAAAATGACGAAATTCCACCTCCTTCAGGTTCGGACTTGCCGGAGACTGTTTCAGAGTCTTCTGAGGAGACGAAAGAAGAGGGAGTGGAGTCCTCTATAGAAGCGGAAACTGAAGCAGTGTCAGAAAACAATGAAGAGACCGAACCTGAATCGACAGACTCTCAGGAGAGCAAACCCTCTCATTCTCGGTCTTCAAGACGTAAAAAACGCAGATAACGGCTGATAAACTTTTAATTCGGGGAACACTATTGTAGTGCAAACTCGATAAACTTCCCTGTTAAAATCTGACTACAGACTCAGAACCCTTTTGTCCCTAACCCTTCCCAATAGCACCGTGACAGCAGCAAAAGACTATAAAACTACCGTCCATTTGCCCCAAACTGGCTTTGATATGCGGGCAAATGCACCGAAAAAAGAACCTGAACTGCAAAAATTTTGGGCAGAACATCAGATTTATGAAAAGCTTTCCCAGGAGAATCCAGGGGATGTGTTTATTCTCCATGATGGGCCGCCCTACGCTAATGGTTCTCTGCATATGGGCCATGCTTTGAATAAAATCCTGAAGGATATTATTAATAAATACAAGTTGCTACAAGGCCATAAAGTCCGGTATGTACCGGGGTGGGACTGTCATGGGCTGCCCATTGAACTGAAGGTGCTTCAAGCGATGAAAGGGGAGGAGCGCAAGCAGTTGACTCCTATTACATTACGGCAAAAAGCGGCTGAGTTTGCCCAAAAAACGGTTGATGAACAACGGGAAAGTTTTAAACGCTACGGGGTTTGGGGGAATTGGGAGAATCCTTATTTAACGTTGACTCCCGAATATGAGGCGGCCCAAATTGAGGTGTTTGGGCAAATGGTACTCAAGGGCTATATTTATCGAGGTCTCAAACCGGTACATTGGAGTCCGAGTTCTCGCACAGCTCTGGCTGAGGCAGAGTTGGAGTATCCAGAGGGGCATACGTCCGATAGTATTTATGGGGCGTTCCGGATGGTGCATCTGAATGATGGGGTGTTTTCGGAACTCAATCCGTTTATGCCGGATCTGGGGGTAGCGATTTGGACAACGACACCTTGGACAATTCCCGGAAATTTGGCAGTAGCGGTGAATCCAGGGTTGACCTATGCGGTAGTAGAAACGCCTTGGGGTGAAGCTCCAACGAGCAAGACTCGGAGTAAGGGGTTTGGGAAAGGGAGTGATGCAGAACCGGAATCTACGGGTAAGGGGACGCTGCCGAAGTATATTTTGGTGGCAGAAGGGGCGATCGCCCGCCTCTGTGAAGAACTAGAGATTAAACTGACGCTGAAGGCAACGGTGAAAGGGAAAGATTTGGAGCATTGCACCTATCAACATCCTTTGTTTAATCGCGAGTCACCGGTTGTGATGGGTGGCGATTATGTGACGACGGAGTCTGGAACAGGCTTAGTTCATACAGCTCCCGGCCATGGTCAAGATGACTTTATTGTCGGTCAGCGCTATGGTTTGCCAGTGTTGTCGCCAGTGAATGACGCGGGTGATTTGACCCAATTGGCGGGTAAGTTTGCGGGATTAAATGTGCTAAAGGATGCGAATCCAGCGATTATTGAAGCGCTGACTGAAGCGGGTGCATTAATCAAACAATCGCCCTATGTACATAAGTATCCTTACGATTGGCGCACCAAAAAACCAACGATTTTCCGGGCAACTGAGCAATGGTTTGCGTCGGTGGATAAGTTCCGGGAAACGGCTTTAGAGGCGATCGCGTCGGTGAAATGGATTCCGTCTTCTGGCGAAAACCGGATTACATCCATGGTGCAAGAGAGATCGGACTGGTGTATTTCCAGACAGCGGAGTTGGGGATTGCCCATTCCCGTGTTCTACCATCAGGAAACCAGAGAAGCTCTGTTAACGGAAGAAACGATCGCTCATGTGAAGGATATTATCCGCGAGCAGGGTTCCGATGCCTGGTGGACTCTTTCCGTAGAAGAGTTATTACCGCCCAAATACCAGAAAGAGGCGAAGAACTATCGCAAAGGCATGGATACCATGGATGTGTGGTTTGACTCTGGCTGTTCCTGGGCAGGTGTGGCAGCGGCACGGCAAGAGTTGAAGTATCCCGTGGATTTGTATTTGGAAGGCTCCGATCAACACCGGGGCTGGTTCCAGTCCAGTTTGCTCACCAGTGTGGCAACTCAGGGAATGGCTCCCTATAAAAGTGTTCTCACCCATGGGTTTGCTTTGGATGAACAGGGACGGAAAATGAGTAAGTCTCTGGGGAATGTGGTCGATCCGTTCGACATTATTAACGGCGGTAAGAATAAGAAGGAGGCTCCTCCCTATGGAGCGGATGTGCTGCGTCTGTGGGTGTCCTCGGTGGACTATTCTTCCGATGTCCCCATTGGTAAAACAATTCTGAAACAGTTGGCGGATGTCTATCGCAAGATTCGTAATACCTCCCGGTTCCTGTTGGGGAATTTATATGATTTCGATCCAGAGCGCGATCGCGTCCCCTATGAGGAAATGCCAGAATTAGACCAGTATATGTTGCATCGCATGGGGGAAGTGTTCGCCCAAGTCACTGAAGCGTTTGAAAGTTATCAGTTTTTCCGCTTCTTCCAAACGGTGCAGAATTTCTGCGTAGTGGACTTGTCCAACTTCTATCTGGATATTGCTAAAGATCGGCTCTATATCAGTGCCGAAAATGGCAAACGTCGCCGCAGTTGCCAGACGGTATTGGCGATCTCTATCGAAAATCTAGCACGGGCGATCGCTCCGGTACTCTCCCACATGGCAGAAGACATCTGGCAAAATCTACCCTACAAAACGTCCCATGAGTCCGTATTCCAGTCTGGATGGTTGGTGACGGAACCCTATTGGCACAATCCTCCATTAGCCGAAAAATGGACAAAACTGCGTCAAATTCGTACAGAAGTTAATAAGGTGTTAGAAGGGGCACGGAATGCCAAGGCGATCGGCTCGGCTCTAGAAGCTAAAGTCTTGCTCTATGTGTCGGATGCCAAGATCAAGGAAGACTTAGAAGCCTTTAATCCTCAATTATCCGTCGCCCTCAAACCCCAACCGCAACCGGTGGCAGAAATCCCAGAGAGCGCGCTAGGGGAAGGTTCACCAAGATCTAGCTTGGAAGACCAAACCTTTCATCAACCTGCCCCTACAGAACCTGTCGGATCGGATGCTTCCTCTGCCACCCCTCCAGCAGAGGGATCGTTGGGCGAATTCCTGCAACTTGCTATCCAATGGTGGAATCAATGGCGGCAATGGGTAAAAGATTACCCCCGCGCCTTTTTAACCCTATTCACCTTACTCGGTGGCGCAGCAACCTTAAATGTGGGCTGGACAACGGCTCACACCATGCTTAAATTACCTATTGTCTCCTTACTACTCGAATTGGTCGGTATTATCTATACCATCTGGTTTGTACGTCAACGGTTGTTCTATGCACAAGAGCGCTCTGCTCTCTTGAGTCAGGTGAATACCGCAGTACAAGAGTTTATAGGAACTCAAACACCTCCGAAACCGATGGATGAGGGTTCACCCGTTGCAGAACAAGTCACTTCGACTCCAGTCAGTGATCCCACAACTTCGCTCCGTAAGGACACTGTAGAAAAACCATCCAAGACTCCAGAAGCAGTCACCATTGGTAATGGAGTGGATGAATTGCGCTATCTGTTCATCACTTCTCAGGTGGAACTGGTGGACAATATCAAGGCTGTAGAAGGGCTAGAGCATAAAGCAGTCGTCGATAATCTGGGCATTGGAGTCGTGAAAGCAGAGGGCGAAAAATGCGATCGCTGCTGGAACTATTCCACCCATGTCGGCGAAAGTGCCGAGCATCCTACTTTATGCGAACGGTGTGTTTCTGCCCTAGATGGGGAATTTTAAGGCACGCCTAAATCTAGGAGATGAGGGAGAATCGATTGTACTCTCCCTCTTTTATGGGTTGGATATATAGCCGTGAAAGAGTTGATTAGGACAGTGAGGTTATGGTTTGAGGCAAGAGGCAATAGAAAATGTCCAAGAAATCATTTCTCAAGGACAGGACATGCTAGATTTTGCCAAGAATTACAGTAATTGCCTTTGCTATAGCGTGAAAAATGGTTTTCCATTACCCATTACCTATTACCCTTCTGCCGCGCGAAGCGCTGTAACTTGTCCAACCCATCAACGGTTCTTCTCCTAAATTCCAGAATCTAGTGCGTTCTGTTCCTAGCTTTAGAATCAATTCCTGACTTTGATTAATAGAACCAATTGCCTCACAAGATAATCCCCGCTCGTGAAAAGCGTTCTGAATGAAAGGCACATATTGCGATCGCGCGCTTAATAAAAACCCGTAACTGGGAAAACTCTGTAACCAAGCCATGCGATCGCAGTTTATCGGTTGGACAATTGCGTCTAAGTCAATCACTGCACCACATCCAGAGGTTTCTAATAACATCAGCGCTGTTCCCAATACGCCCCCCATACTAATATCTTTGCCAGCATCGCACCAGCCAGAATGGGCAATTTGCGGCAGAATAGCCAGATCGTCGCGAAGGCGTTGGCGATCGCTTTTTGTGGCAGCATTCCAGAAGAGATAATCTTGATAAAATTCGCCTCGTAAGTCAATTACCATCAACAAGACATCTCCTTCTTGGGCATTAAAACTCGTTATTAGATGTTGAGCTTGTCCTAAAATAGCCACAGAGAGCGCGCTATAAGGACTATTTCCATTCGTATGTCCTCCCACGATAGGCACATGATACGCCTCTGCTGCGGCTTGCATCCCTTCCCAAAGTTGACGACTCTCGCTGGTTGAAGGCAACCACAACGTATCGACAACAGCAAGGGGTTCGCCTCCCATGGCATAGATATCGCTCACATTCACCATCACAGCACACCAGCCGGCAAACCAAGGCTCTTGTGTGACTAAAGAAGGGAGCATTCCCTCAGTAGCCAATAACAGATAGCGATCGCCTTGCCAAATCGCCGCACAGTCATCTCCGAGTAAAATAGATTGCGGATCTTTATCCGGATTTCCACCAAGATATCGGGCGGCAAGCTGGATATCTTGCTTCTGTCGAATACCCACAGAACGACGCAACTGGGCGACGAAGTCTGATAATGCCACCATAACTTAAGCAACCTCTAACCACTGAGGGATTCCCTGGGGGCGCAGTTCGCCATTGGGAGGATAATAAGCAAGATTTGCTTGCATCAGATAGTGAGGGCGATCGCAAATCGTCAACTCTTGCAATGAATCCCAATGCAGCCGTTGAAAGAAGCGCACATTTTGTAATTGTACGGTTGCCAAAAACTGCGAGCAGCCCCAAGTCTGAGCCGTTTGCACAGCCTTTTCGATTAAACCTTTGCCAATGCGCCAACCGCGCCGGTGCTGCCGATGTACACCCAAGCGTCCCCCATACCAAACACCCGGCTGAGACTCATAAATCCGTACAACTCCCACCACTCGTTCCCAAGCCGCAATATCCGGTTGATAGATACTCTGGGGAGCGGTGAGCGCAACAATTGGATAAGCTATATCATCAATAGCATCGCGATCGCTCCAGCGAAATAAATCCTGTTCCTGGCAAAAAATCTCATAGCGCAGCCCATAGTATTCTCTCACCTCTGTTGCTGTTTGTGCTAATTCAAATCGATAGGAATGTCGCATAATTTTATGATTCTCATGATATTTTTTATTGGGATTAAGATAGCAAATACTTGCCTCTTGAATTTGACGATTTCGATACCAATTTCATTTTTTTCTAGGTGTTCTCCTTAAATTCTGTCTTCTATTCCTTGCTCCCCACACTGAAGCACTCCATATCACCTACCCAGATCGACTCTTCATATTCTTTTTATAAAGCGACTCCGATCGCGAACAACAATGGTGGTAGACTATCCTTGACAAGACCTAACCAATGGAATCAAACACTATGTCAGATGATGTGGCAGCAATAGTCATTGACAATGGCTCAGGAATGGTCAAAGCTGGCTTTGCTGGAGACAATGCCCCAAGAGCCATCTTTCCCAGTATTGTGGGGAGACCTCGCCATCAAGGAGTGAACATAGGAACGGGGCAACCAGACTCTTATATTGGGGACGAAGCCCAGAGCAAACGAGGAATTCTGACCCTCAAAAATCCCATCGAACATGGAATTGTTACCAACTGGGATGATATGGAGAAGATATGGCATCATACCTTCTATAACGAACTGAAAATCGATCCCTCCCAACACCCGGTTTTACTCACTGAAGCCCCATTAAATCCCAAGGCAAACCGCGAGAAAATGACGCAAATTATGTTCGAGACATTTAAAGTCCCGGCCATGTATGTTGCCATTCAAGCCGTTCTCTCACTCTACGCCAGCGGGCGCACCACTGGAATTGTTTTAGACTCTGGCGATGGAGTCAGTCATACAGTTCCAATTTATGAAGGATATGCCCTCCCTCATGCCATTATTCGCCTCGATTTAGCCGGCCGAGATTTAACCGACTATCTAGTGAAAATCTTGGCCGAGCGGGGATATAGTTTAAACACGACCGCAGAACGGGAAATTGTCCGCGATATTAAAGAAAAATTATGCTATGTTGCTCTCGATTTCGAGCAGGAGATGCAAACAGCAGCCAGTAGCCGTTCTTTAGAAAAATCTTATGAGCTACCGGATGGTCAAGTCATCACCCTGGGCAACGAGCGATTCCGGTGTCCGGAAACCTTGTTCCAACCTGCCTTTATTGGCATGGAATCAGCGGGAATTCACGAAACCACATACAATTCGATTATGAAATGCGATGTGGATATTCGTAAAGATCTGTATGCCAACACGGTTCTGAGTGGGGGAACAACAATGTTCCCAGGAATTGCCGATCGGATGCAGAAAGAAATTTCGGCTCTGGCTCCTCCCACCATGAAGATTAAGATTATTGCACCTCCGGAACGCAAATATAGTGTTTGGATTGGTGGCTCTATTCTGGCTTCTTTGTCTACCTTCCAACAGATGTGGATTAGCCGGCAAGAATACGAGGAAAGCGGCCCATCAATTGTCCATCGTAAGTGTTTCTAAAGCTGGTGGCATTGTTCACTTCTTTATCGTTCCTATCATTTTAACCAGGAGGTCTATTCCTATGACAGATAAACCCGATATCTCGGAAGTGGCTAAGTTTGATAAATCGAAACTGAAGAACACTGAAACTCAAGAAAAAAATACGCTTCCGACTAAAGAACAGATCGAGCAAGAAAAAGCTGAAGCCAAACCGGAATAGGGTATCTTTAGTCTTCTAAGAAACCTCAGTTTTGGATAAGTCAGGTATTTAAACGCAAAGAGGTAGGGCCATTTCAAGTGGTCGGCAAGTTACGATGATTCCAAAATGGCGATCGCCCTTCCTCTCTTGTGTCTTTGCCCGTATTGTTTATCCAAAACTGATTTTAGAAAACAGCTCGGTGACTGAGGAGAAATACCGACACGCGATCGCGCAACATTAGGATTCAAAGGTCGATAGCGCCGAACATGCACCGCATTTGGCACAACCGGCTTGCATGTTTTGAGATGACATTCCCGCTTTTCGTAACAAATCCCCGATCGCTTGGTACAAACGGTACATAAATTCGCTATCCGGTGCGGGAGTATGCTCCAAAGGCGTTCCCGTAATCGGGACAAAAGGGACAACAAAGGGATAAACGCCGGTTTGGATCAGGCGATCGCTCGCTGCTATCAATGCCTCTAAACTGTCACCTAAACCAGCTAGCAAATAGGTACTCACCTGCCCCCAACCAAACACCTCGACTGCTGCGGCAAACGCCTCAAAGTAGTATTCTAAGGAAACTTCTGCCTTACCCGGCATGATTTTGGCGCGCACTTCTGGGGTGACGGCTTCCAGATGCATCCCCAAATTTTCAATCCCCGCATCCCGCATTCGCTGGAACCAGATAAAATCTGCGGGAGGTTCGCATTGAGCTTGAATAGGAATCTTCACCCGTTGTTTAATCGCCCGCGCGCACTCTGCCAAATAAGCCGCCCCGCGATCGCTCGTATTCGGTGTTCCCGTCGTCATGACTATCTGCTTGACTCCATCCAAACGCACGGCTGCTTCTGCCACCTCTGCTAATTGGGCGGGCGTTTTGCGAGCAATAGTTTGCCCCGCTGCTAACGACTGCCCGATCGCACAAAATTGACAGGCGCTCTCGCGATCGCCATAACGCATACAGGTTTGCAAAACCGTTGTCGCCAAAACATCATGACTGTGCAGCAATGCAATCTGTTTGTAAGGAATCCCCTCCGCCGTTTTCAGGTCATAAAACCGAGGTTGTCGGGGAAACGAAATCGAAGCAACGGTTTCCCCGCGATGGGCTAGGGTACTCTCGATTGCCTCCGTATGAGATGAGGCCAGGCTGTAAGGAGAATCAGCGGCCGTCCCCGTATAGACTGGAACCATAACCGTCGTCCCATTAACGGCGATCGCCTTATGATCCGAGGGACCCGCACCGCCTTGACGACCCGATGCTCCTCCATTTTGCCCGGTCAGTTGCAATCCTTGCGATTGCAGTTCGACAATTAACCGTTGTTTATTCATAATTTCATATCTAAAGATTCCGGGACAGATTCCGCACCCCCACCATTCGACGAACCAGCGATCGACTCAAACGATAGAGGGTTGCGATCGCGCATGATTTCGCGCATCATCGCTTTCGGTTCGCGATCGATCTGCAACTGCAACAACTCCGGGCGAGCATAATGTCCGACAGAATCCATCATGCGCTTGCGCTTCGTCAACAGTGAAAAATCTAAATCGGCAATCACCAACCCTTCGCCTTCTGTTAAAGGCGTAGCTAAATGATTCCCTTCCGGCCCGATAATGGCGGTATTGCATCCCCCTTGCAACACCTTTTGCAAGCGCTCATCTGTCGTAATTTGTTGCACTTGTTCCGGAGATAACCAACTGGTGGCATTGACCACAAAAGAACCGGACTCGAGAGCATGATGGCGAATGGTCACCTCAATTTGCTCTGTGAAGATATCGCCAACGAGAGAACCGGGAAATTGAGAACAATGAATCTGCTCGTGCTGCGCCATCAACGCATAGCGGGCGAGAGGATTGTAATGTTCCCAACAGGCGAGTGCGCCCACTTTACCAATGGCTGTATCGACCACTTGTAAGCCCGATCCATCTCCTTGACCCCAAACCATGCGTTCGTGATAAGTGGGGGTAATTTTCCGCCGTTTTAGAGCCAAAGTGCCATCGGCATCAAAGATCAGTTGCGTGTTATAGAGTGACCCCGCATCTCGTTCGTTGATCCCTAAAACCACCACCATGCCATACTGACTAGCAGCTTGAGCTACAGCCTCTACCGCAGGCCCCGGAATGGTTACGGCCTCCTCATAAAGGCGCATATGTTCCTTTCCCATCAGAACTGGAGGTTGAATGAAGGAAAAATAGGGATAGTAGGGAACGAAAGTCTCTGGAAAAACGATTAAGCGCGCATCCTGTTGGGCGGCTTGTGCGATCGCCTCAAGGACTTTGTTTAATGTTCCGTCCCGACTGAATAAAACGGGAGAAATTTGAGCGGCAGCCGCACGAATTGTGCCAGTATAGTCGAGCATCATAGAACGCTTTAGATGAGGGAATAAGGAACAAGCGATGGGGAATTGATTACATAGTCCAAGAATCCAAGATCAAGGCCCCTTCTTTGCGATGAACTAAAACAATATCGAGGACATCGAGAGGATTAATGGGAATAATTCCAGGGATTAAAGAGGGTTCACCGTGACCGTAAAGGGCTTGTAGAGCAAAGCGACAAGCGTAAACTTTACCGCCTTCTTCCATGATTTTGACCAACTGATTATTCATGGCCATATGTCCGGGAAAAGCTTCATCCCCAAGTTTGGGAAAACCGCGTTGAATACCTAGGGTAACACCTGGGCCATAAAGAAGAACTGAGGTTTCAAATCCTTTACGAATCAGGCGCGTCGCTTGCAATAGATTTACTAAACCAATGGAACCTTCAAAAGCAACCGTGTGGAAGGTAACCAGGGCTTTTTCACCAGGTTCGGCTTTAACATCTGGAAAAACTTTCTCTTCGTAATCAACAAAAAAGTCACCGGCTTGGTGTTTGGGGGTAGTTACTTCTGGCACGACAATTCCTCAATTTTTTTTGTAGATTCAGCATGATTTGGCATAACGTGATGCCTTGCTCTCGAAGGTAGATTAATGCCCTCCACAATTTGATTTTTGTATGTCTAGCTACATAAAATCTAAGTCTAGTGAGATGGATAGGAACAACCGGATAAATTGATTGCCAGTCAGGAAAATTGCGATCCCACCCTAGCGAAATCGATAGTGGTCAGATAAATTGATTCTTTTTCAGATAGGCTTGGCGATCTTCCTGTTACAATCCAAGGCGATGGTTGTCCTTGTTATTTCAAATCGCAATTGATCCATGCCAGAAATACGCTTTGAGATTGAGTGGCCCGATGGAATCCGAGAAGTTTGCTATTCTCCTTCTTTAGTGGTACAAAAGCATTTAACTGCCCAAACCGAGTACGAGGTGGCCAATTTTATGCTGCGATCGCGCACGGCTCTGCAAGAAGGCAGCGATCGCGTGAAAGCCAAATATGGGTTTGCCTGTAGTTTGGCGTTGGGACAGTTAAAGAAGTTAGAAACCGCTTCAACTCGCTATTCCTCTGATGCTAAGGTGAAGGTCTTACAGTTTATTGAATAATAGATTAAGCGTTCAGAACTAAAAAATACAGCAGTTCCCGCTCTTATGAAGTACAGTTGACGCTCAAATAACGATAAGCCATCTCTTTTTGAGCGATCTATGGGCAGGAAAAATCGATGTGCAACAAAGCTTTGCTAATCATATCGGCTTAAATCAAATTTAAACCTTCTAGCTACCTTGGTAAGGATATTTTCTGCTCGATTGTAATCATCATTAATTAACCAACCAGTATCTGATTGATATAGACCTCGCTTAATTCGTTTTCCAGATGGCTTCCAGTTGTTTAATTCTATTTTTAAGTCTAGATGTAGGGCTTAAGACAAACTCCTGATTCACCTTATTCCCTAATTTAATTTATTGTTTTTGTCCCTCATTCTAACCCAATACTATTCTCCCGATTTTATATTTTAGACAATAATCAATGGTTATCTTTGCTGCTTTATTAATGGTATAGCAGTGAAAGAGTTGATTAGGACAGTGAGGTTATGGTTTGAGGTAAGAGGCAAGAGGCAAGAGGCAATAGAATTGGTTTATCGATTGAATCATAGTGGAATCGACGTAGATATATCCACATTTTCCAAGGCATGTAAATCGAGACAAGACCATTATTTATATCGAATATATTATCAGTTAACTCAGAAGTTGAAAAAAAGAATAAGGTAGAGTTACTGATGTTATTGACCATAGATTCGACTGTGATCACTCTCACCAGTAAACTCTTCTGGAAACAAAATTACCGTCAAGTAAAGTTACTCAACGGTATCAAAATAAGTCAGGGTAATCCCACAGAGTTTGTCATCGCCGCTTAGTAGCCCCATAACTTTAGTTACGGGGCTACTAAGCTCCCGTGCTATTCGTGTGTGCGATCGCAAGTTCCCAACTAGGTCAGAGTACTGCGATCGCTAACATATGATCAATAATTAGAATTTCATCCCCCTTTGTCCCAAAGTGACAGAAGAGAGTGAAGCAAGAACGAGGAGCTAATTAGCCAGAACAGCATTTTCCTGTTGCTTGCGCTCAATATCTTGATCCGAAGGGAATTTAACATCCCAGACTAAACCTAGGCGTTGCAGCAGGGCAATCACCCACCAAGAAAAATCGACTTGCCACCAATTCATGCTAAACCGGGCAGAGTAAGGAAAAGCATGATGGTTATTGTGCCAACCTTCCCCTAAAGTAATAATGGCAATCAGGGGATTATTGCGGCTGAAATCTCCAGTCTTGAAGGGTTGAGTCCCCCACAAATGGCAAATCGAGTTAACGGAGAGGGTTCCTTGGAAACTGAGCATAATTCGTAAAGCTCCGCCCCAGATCAGGCCTCGCAGAGCGCCTTCCCAAGATCCACAAATGGCTCCTTCAATAGCAGCCGGGAGCGCTAAACCCAGTACAATCCAGAGTAAACACCAGCGATCGACGAATTCTACAGTGCGATCGCTCTTTAAGTCATTGATATAGGGTAAGGGTTCCACCCAAGTTGCACCAACCATCCAACCAAAATGGCCATGCCAAAATCCTTGCACTTGTCCCCAGAAGCTTTTTCCATGTAGGTGGGGCGAATGAACATCTCCAGGTTGATCGCTGTATAGGTGATGCTGGCGATGATGGCTGACCCAACTGGCGATCGTTCCTTGAGTCGATATACAAGCAGCAATACCGATCAGGGCTTTCAGAATTGGCCCAGTCTTAAACGCTTTATGGGAAAATAAGCGATGATATCCTACACTCACCCCTAGAATAGTGAGGATGTAAAAACCGACGAGTAAGGCGATATCAAGGGGAGTCACCCCTTTTTCCCACCAGATTACTGCGGCGATCGCCACAATGAACCCTATTCTAGGCAGGGTTAAGGTGATCGTGTTAATCACTCTTCGGCGATTAAGATCGGCTATGGCTTCAGAACTACTGTAGTTGGTCATCCAGGAACCTTTTATCAAATTACTTAAGCACTTTGAAGGATTGTATCAGCTTTTTGACCTTTGCAGGGCAATCTTAGGCTCTTTTAAGGATCTATTAATGCCTCAAAGCCTGACTGAGCAAGAGTTTATTGTCTGAAGTCAATGGCGATTCTATAGAGTGGCGATCGCTCAGGAAGATTCATCGCCCTATGGAGTTATTCGCCCTTCCAGAAAATAGGTAGTCATTTTTCCTTTGCCTTTGACCTCAATCTCACCTCGTTTTTCTAACTGATAGTAATCCCTTAATGTATTATATGTTTTTTTTGTGACTTGTATTTTCCCGGGTAGACAATGGGATTCCATTCGGCTGGCAATATTCACTGCATCTCCCCAAAGGTCATAAATGAACTTTTTCTTACCAATCACCCCAGCCACGACCGGCCCGGTATTGATCCCAATGCGGATAGTGAGCAGGGTTTGGTGTTTCAGATTAAACTTAAACACCTCTTCTTGGATTTTCAGCGCCATTTCTGCCACAGCGATCGCCACATTTGGTCGATTAGTGGGTACACCTCCCACGACCATATAATTATCCCCAATGGTTTTAATTTTTTCCAACTGATACTCATCTGCCCAATAATCAAAAGACGAAAAAATTTCATTGAGATAATTGACTAATGTAGGTGCAGAAATCGACGAGGCTAACTTCGTAAATCCCACAATATCCGCAAATAAAATTGTAACTTCAGGAAACCATTCGGCGATCGGATTATGACCCTGCTTCAATTGGTCAGCGATCGGTTTGGGAAGTATATTGAGCAAGAGGCGATCGGATTTTTGCTGTTCACTTTCGAGTTCTTGATTCGCTTCTTGGAGTTGAGCGGTTCGTTCAACCACCCGCCGTTCCAGCTCTTTCGACGTTTGGCGCAACCGATTAATCACGACAGCAATCGCTGAAAGAGCCAAAATCGAGTGAACTAACAGCATCATCAATGTTTCCTTTAAATGCTCATGAGTTTCTTCAATAAACTCATCTAAAGGTAAAATAATCTCTACAATCCCACGTACATCTCCTATTTTCCAATCTGTTTTTGGGCTATCTGGATGGGTATTATGACAAGCGACACAAGTTGGCTCCATAATTTCTGCTTGGGCATATCGTAAAGATGAATATCCGGCTCTCTTTTCAAATCGGTAATAGGGTTCATTCGGACTCTTTCTTAGTGCGGATAAAGCATCTTGCTCAAATTGATCGCTAATGGTTTGTTTGATCATCGCTTGGCCACCTCGAAAAGGATAGTCACTATAGAGCTTAACCATCATCCCTGTATTTTGTTCGCGAATCTTCCATCCTAACTTCATCAAGAATGTTGCGGGTAAAGGAATTGCGCCTGTAATATTGAGATAATTATGAGAAACAGAAATGCCATCAACCTCTTGGGCGCGATCGACCACTTCAGAGCTATACAGATTTCTCGCTTCTTGGATTAAATTAGAATAGGAAATTGCTGTTGATATTGCTTGATATTTAATTAAATTTGATGACATTTGATAGGTGTTTGCTAAACCGATACCAATACTAAAACAAAATAATATAATCAGGAACAAAATAGTATGTTTATAAGAAAATGAGTTTAATTTTTGAAGTAATTTATGAATGAAGTTATCCATCCTGTTATCGATCAACTCTAGTAGGTCTGTTTTAACATATAATTAAGTTTCGTCAATGAGTAGTTGTTGTATAATTGACTATTACCCGATCTCCAATACTGAACGAGGAGGAAGATTCATGAGTCGCAACTACCCCACAGAGGCCATTGAAAACTTAGCGGCAGAAATCGGTGAAAATGTTTATATAGATATTGCCAAATGGCATCTTTATCTTAATGATGCCCATCTTCATACCCCTTTAGCCGAGCGTCTCTATCCTTTATTAGCAGAAGATAGTCTCGAAGAAAACAAAGTGTTGGAAATTTTGCAAGAAATAACTGTAAAATTAGGGGGAGGACGCAGACAAATTGCCCTGTTAAATTTAATGCCCATGCAGGCACAGCTAAATTTAATGGATTTACTTGAAGAATTTCAAAGTAACCTTTAATGCTATATTATACGGCGATTGTTCTCGATCCCTCTTCTGTCAAAGACAGGAAAGGAAATGTTCAGGGGTGGAAGATTATCGACATTTACGGAGGAAAATACCACTGTCGCCTACTTGGGCTGAAGGAGAGGACGGTTGTATCGGTTAGTGATGTCGCCATAGCCCACCTGCTCTTCCCACAACCGGAAGAAGACTAATGAAAAAATTACAAGTTGTCAAGACAGCCACCGGTAAATTTGACCGGGTGGCCAAAACCGTGACGCTTGAAAACCGGGAAGGAAGAGTCTGGTTACGGTGGACCTTTGGGGGCAAGCGTTACTCATTGACCATCCCAGGGGGAATTACCCAAGCGGCGATCGCCTCAGCTTACGCTAGAGCCAATGCGATCGCCGCCGATATCGCCCTCGGTAAGTTCGACCCAAGCCTGATCGCCTACGACCCCAACCGAGAAGCGCGGGCCGAACAACTGCGGCTGAAGAACCAACCCACCATTCGGGAACTGTGGGAGAAGTACAAAATCAAGCAGTTAAAACTGACCTCCAAAACCACCCAGAAAAGCGTTTGGGTAGAGATTGACCGGGCACTGGATGCCTTATCCAGTAATGCCTTGAAGCTTGAGAGTCTGGATAATCTAGGCGATGAGTATATGAAGCTCTACGCGATCGCCACCTGCCACCGTCATTTCGAGTCACTGCAACCAGCCATCCGGTTGCACCTTCCCAACATTAAACTCAAGCCCCAACTTCCCAAGAGGGTAAAACGCCCTATCGAATGGTTCCCCCCGGATGAAGTCAAAGTCATATTACAAGCGTTCAAAACCGACCGTTTTTCCTCTCCCTTTGCCCCAGTTCCCCACAGCTACTACTACCCCTATGTCTGTTTCCTCGCTCATACCGGGTGCAGACCCGAAGAAGCGATCGCCCTGCTGTGGTCAGATTTGTTCTGGCTGCGCGATCGGGCCGGTTGCGAAGCCTCCATCACCAAAGTCTTCTCCAAAAAGGTCCTCAAACCCTACACCAAGAACCACCTCATCCGAAACATCCCCATCTCCCTAGCCCTTCAAGACATATTAGAGGAGCGAAAGAAGCGATCGGGCTTAGTCTTCCCCTCTCCCCAAAAAAAGCACATCGATCAGAGCAACTTCTCCAGTCGCGTCTGGAACTGCGTCCTCCACTCCCTAGTTGCAGAGGGAGAAATCCGCAAGCGACTACGCCCCTACTGCCTACGTCACTCCTTCGTCACCAATATCCACCATGAGCATGGAGTTCCCTTCCCCACCATTGCCCACCTGATTGGCGACAAAATTGAAACCGTCATCCGGTTTTACTCAGGAACCAAACCCCTTACCACCCAAACCTTCCCCAACCTCTATTAAAACCCCTTCAAACTGGTACGATTTTGGATCGAAAATTCCCCACCCGATTCCCCACCCTGTAAGGGGTCGCCAGTCCTGTCCTCAGAAAAAAACTGCCCCAAAGTGGTACGATTTTGGTACAGGGGTATTTTTAGAGAAAAATTTCAAACGGCTGAAACCCTTGCTGTGACTGGGATGGACGTAACGGGACTCGAACCTGTGACTTCCACGATGTCAACGTGGCGCTCTAACCAACTGAGCTATACGTCCTTAGGACAATTAGGATAGCACAATTTGAAATATCGATCAAGCATCTCAACTGTTATACACAACCAGCCACAGATCCCGAATTCAAAGTATCACCCTAGCAAAATCGACAAAACTTAAGATAAGGTAAGTCAAGAGTAGACCCCAAGAAACTCCACCATGGAATCTAAAATTGATTGCGCCAAAGCCTGTATCAACGGATGTGTCCTAGGTGACCAATGCCCAAACCAAGAATATGCTCAACAAGCCTCAAACTTCATCCAAGAAACTTCCCTTGATCAAATGCTGGCCATAGCAGATGAGGCTCTACGAAAAAAAAGAATGGCTCCTCCCCAATGGATTATCCCTGAATCTATAGATTCGGCAGATTCCTAGACTGATCTGCTATTCCCAGGATGCCCTGAATATGAGACGCTATTGATAGCCTTTCCATCCGTTGGAGTGTTTATGCAAACTCTACCGAATCCTATCCAAACTCAATCCCCATCTTCACCAACAGTCTCCACTACCATTGAGCGCCGGAAAACTCGGCCGGTCAAAGTGGGCAATATTACGATTGGGGGAGGGCATCCTGTTGTTGTGCAATCGATGATCAATGAAGATACCCTAGATATTGAAGGGTCAGTTGCTGCTATCCGTAGATTGCATGAAATTGGCTGTGAAATAGTGCGGGTCACGGTTCCCAGTCTGGCTCATGCGAAAGCGCTCAATGATATTAAACAAAAACTCAACAATACCTATCAACCGGTTCCTTTGGTTGCTGATGTTCACCACAATGGCATGAAAATTGCCCTGGAAGTAGCCAAGCATGTAGATAAGGTGCGGATTAACCCAGGGTTATATGTGTTTGAAAAACCCAAAGCTGACCGCACTGAGTATACAGAAGCTGAATTTGCAGATATTGGGGATCAAATTCGCCAAACCTTAGAACCCCTAGTGATTTCGCTGCGAGACCAAGGAAAAGCGATGCGTATTGGGGTTAATCATGGGTCATTGGCCGAGCGGATGCTGTTTACCTATGGGGATACGCCAGAAGGGATGGTGGAATCTGCTCTAGAATTTATCCATATTTGTGAATCTCTAGACTTTTATAATATTGTCATTTCTCTGAAAGCTTCACGAGTCCCGGTGATGTTGGCGGCCTATCGCTTAATGGCCAAGCGGATGGATGAACTGGGAATGAGTTATCCTTTGCACTTGGGAGTGACAGAAGCAGGAGATGGGGAGTATGGCCGGATTAAGTCCACCGCAGGTATTGCGACTCTTCTTGCTGATGGTATTGGGGATACGATTCGAGTTTCTTTGACGGAAGCGCCAGAAAAAGAAATTCCGGTGTGTTATAGCATCCTTCAAGCTCTGGGACTGCGTAAAACGATGGTTGAATATGTGGCCTGTCCCTCCTGTGGGCGGACTCTGTTTAATCTGGAAGAGGTGCTGCATAAAGTCCGGGAAGCGACGAACCATTTAACGGGTTTAGATATTGCGGTGATGGGGTGTATCGTTAATGGGCCAGGAGAAATGGCTGATGCAGATTATGGTTATGTGGGTAGACAACCTGGATATATTTCTCTTTATCGAGGTCGGGAAGAGATTAAGAAGGTTCCAGAAGACCAAGGGGTGGAAGAATTAATTAATTTAATTAAAGCGGATGGACGCTGGGTCGATCCGTAACACAATTAAGAAGGGAGAGAACACTTTAATCTCCGGAAGGGGCTCACAAGCGATCGCATAAGGGAACCATAACGTGAAGAATCACTTCTCTATAGATCGGTATAGAGTGGCATGTGTTAGATTGGGCTTAACTCCCCCTAAAGTAATATCCCCGGTTCAGTAAGCTTATGACCAAAACCACACGCGGACTTGTTTTAGGTGCAACGGCAGTTATGCTGACCGCTGTAACCGTTGCTGGTGCAGGCATCCATTTAAGAGGCCAAGCATTTTTCCAAGATGGCCCTAAAGAATTAGTGGATGAAGTCTGGCAAATTATCAACAATCGATATGTTGATGGCACGTTTAATCAGGTTGATTGGCAAGAGGTGCGTCAGGACTACCTGGGTCGCAAATATACCTCGGATCAAGAAGCCTATGGGGCCATCCGGGAAATGTTGAAGCAACTCAACGACCCCTATACCCGGTTTATGGACCCGGAAGAGTTCAAAAATATGCAAATTGATACTTCTGGGGAACTGACAGGGGTAGGGATTCAGATTACCATAGATGAAGAAACCAATCGATTAGTTGTGGTTGCTCCCATTGAAGATTCTCCCGCGTTTGAGGCTGGAATTCAGGCCAGAGATTTTATCATAAAAATTGATGGTCAGGATACGGCAGGGATGGATAGCAATGATGCGGTAAAATTGATTCGAGGGCCAATTGATTCTCAGGTGGTGCTAACCATTTTGCGTGGCCAAGAGGAAATTGATTTTCCGATTCAGCGTCAGCGAATTGAAATCCATCCGGTTCGTTATAGCTATCGTCAGGAAGGGTTGGGTAATGATATCGGCTATATTCGATTGACCCAGTTTAGCGCTCCAGCGGCTGAAGAGATGCGCGAAGCGATTGATGATTTAGAGTCCCAAGGGGTATCGGGTTATATTTTGGATTTGCGATCGAATCCTGGGGGATTGCTCTATTCTAGTGTGGCGATCGCCCGGATGTGGTTACCAGGTCGAGAGGCGATCGTTTCTACGGTTAACCGACAAGGGGAAACGGAACGGCAACGGGCCAATAATCGCTCTCTCACGGATAAGCCTCTGGTGGTTTTGGTTGATGGGGGTTCAGCAAGTGCCAGTGAGATTCTTTCTGGAGCCTTGCAGGATAACGAACGAGCAGTGATTGTGGGAACTAAAACCTTTGGCAAAGGGTTGGTGCAGTCTGTGCAACCCTTAGCCCATGGATCGGGGTTAGCAGTGACAATTGCTAAATATTTAACGCCTAATGGTCGTGATATTAACAAGTTAGGTATTGAACCTGATGTGATCGTGGAATTGACGGAAGACCAGCAAAATCACTTGGTGAAACATCGCGACCAAATTGGTACGAAGTCCGATCCGCAGTACGCTGAAGCACTGAAAGTTCTGACTCAAGAAATCGCTCAACAGTAGATTTTGTGGCTTGACGATGATTTGAGTGTGGTGGAAAAGGTTGCACTGATGTCCAGCAACCTGTTTTACAGATGCTTCTGAACTGAATAAAAAGGGGCCTAATCTTGAGGCACTGATCCGGGTTTTGGGTCAGTGCTTTTTAGTTGAGGACTTTTGGTTAAAATAGGCGTATCCCATTGGCATCCAAATCTTGAACCATGATGAGTCCTGAAGAAATGGAAGATCTCCTTGATGAGATGTACAACAATTTTGCGCCTACGCCTCTGCAACCGGGAGATCCAAGATATGTGGACTGTCGAGCGGTGCGGGGGGATGAGGATGTAGTGCAGGACTTGGGGAGGACCATGCGGCGATCGCAAGCTTTCACGTATCAGCTCTACTCTGGTCATCGTGGCTCCGGCAAAACCACGGAACTCCTGAGACTGAAGAAATACTTGGAAGATCGGGGACATAAGGTCGTTTATTTTGCGGCCGATGAGGAAGATCTTAGCGTTCAGGATGCCCAGTATACCGATATTTTACTCGCTTGCACCCGTCATCTGTTGCAAGAGTTAAAAAACGCAGACTCTAAGCCGATACTGAGTTGGTTGCAAGATCGATTACAGGATTTGCAAGATGTGATGTTGACCGAGATTAAGATCGATCAGCTTAACTTAGAAGTGGGATTACAAGAGTTTACTAAGTTAACGGCAGCAGTACGGACAGAACCCAGGCAACGGCAGAAAATTCGCGAGCGGGTTGAACCGCACACAGAAACGCTGATTGAAGCATTGAATGCTTTCATTGCAGATGGAAAAAAGAATTTACCAGAGAACACGAAACTGCTGGTGATTGCTGATAGCTTGGATCGGATTGTCCCTATTTTTCGAGACAATGGGCGCAGTAACCATGAGGAAATTTTTCTGGACCGTAACGAACAACTGAAGGCACTGAATTGCCATATTGTTTACACTGTGCCCATTTCCTTCATCTATTCTCGTTGGTCAACGGAACTCAAGGTGAATTATGGCATTCCCCAGGTGTTACCCTCGATTATGGTGCGCCAGAAAAATGACCAACTTTACAATAAAGGCTTGGAGATTCTGCGAAATATTATTCAACTGCGGGTTCCGTTAAGTTTGCGCGATACCTTGGTTCCACAGGTATTTGAGTCTGAGGAAGTTTTGCAGGATTTGTGTTTAATGAGCGGTGGCTATGTGCGAGATTTAGTGCAATTAATCCAGGCAGTGATTACTAAAACCGATACTCTACCCATTCAAGCGCGGGCAGTGCAACGGGCGGTGGATAATTTACGAGATGTCTATCGCAGAGCAGTGGAGGAAAATCAATGGGAGATACTGCGAGAGGTACATCAGTCAAAAGATATTGAAAATGACCCAATTCAGCGCAGTTTGTTGTTTAGTCGCTGTCTGTTGGAATATGGCTATTTTGACGATAATGGAGATAAGCAGACTTGGTATGATGTGCATCCCGTACTGTGGAAGGAGTTGTGATGACTAAATCCTGGACAGATTTTCAAGAGTTAGGTCGTTGGAGCGGAGAAAATGTGGAGGTCATTGCCGATCTCTTGCGTGCTTTGCGACGGAAAAAGGGGTTTCGTTTGTTTTTTGTCCAATGCAGTCCAGCTAAGGGAAGACGAGTTATCCGTGATCTTCGGGAGCGTTTCTCCCAGAAACGGATAGTAGAAATTGAGTTAAGTCGGGAAAGTGAAACACTTTATCCAGAGTTGCGAGAACGACATCAGACAGAAAGGTTTGAAATTGCCTGTATTACTGGAGTTGAGCAAACTCTATACAGCTATGAAGATACCAAGCGTCTGGCAGGTTGGACTACTGAGGAAATCTATAACTACAGTTGGAAGGGAGTGCCACCGCTCCTGAGTCATTTGAATCGGCAACGGGAGATGTTTGAAGCACATTTACCGATTGGTCTGGTGTTTCTAGTTCCCCACTTCGTCATTGATTATTTGATTCAAAGAGCGCCCGATTTTTTTGACTGGAGATCGGGCTTCTTAAAATTGGTTGAGAGTCCAGATGAGCTAGAACAAGCTTGTCAAGAGCTAGTCGGTGCAGATTATCAAGAATATCTCAATTTCACCCCAGAGCAAGAGATAGCCAGAATTTTAGAAATAAAAGACAAGTTTACTCAGCTCAGTCCATGGAATTATGAACAAAAATCAAAATTATTGACAGAGCAAGGACTTATCTTCCAAAGCAACCAGGATTATAAAAAAGCCCTAGAAAGCTATGATCACGCCCTACAACTGCAACCAGACAATCAATTGGCTTGGAATCGTCAAGGTAGTGCCTTGAGTCAGTTACAGCGCTATGAGGAAGCTGTAAAAAGCTATAATCGCGCCTTACAACTGCAAGCGGACTTTCAGTCGGCTTGGCATAACCAAGGTGTTGGCCTGAGTAAGTTACAGCGATATGAAGAAGCTCTAGAGAGTGGTTCTCTCGCCCGACAACGGCCTATGAATGAAATTCTGCAAGCTCATAAACGGGAAATATTGGCGATCGCCTCTCAACATGGAGCCTATAATATTCGAGTATTCGGATCGGTGGCGCGTAATGAAGCGAATGCCGATAGCGATATCGATTTTCTGGTAGACTACGACTCCACAAAACGGAGTCCTTGGTTTCCTTGTGGACTGCAACAAGATTTAGAAGCACTGTTACAGTGTCCTGTCGATATCGCTACTCCGGCAATGCTCAAACCCCGCATCCGAGAGCGCGTTTTACAAGAAGCCATCCCCCTAGAATCGGCAACCGATCGTCATCTCGATAGACTATGAGAGAAGATCCCGAACGAGTACAAGATATGCTCGATGCGATCGCAGCTATTGAACGCTATATTCAACAAGATCGGCAAGCCTTTGAAGAGCAAGAGCTAATTCAGGTTTGGGTTGCCCATCATTTGCAAATTATTGGAGAGGCTACCAGCGCTTTATCTGATACCCTCAAAGCCAATTATCCACAAATCCCTTGGATACAAGTTGTTGGATTAAGAAATATGCTAGTTCACGAATACTTTCGCATCGATCCTCAAATCCTCTGGGATATTACACAATATGATTTACCAGCACTTCAGCAAACCCTGCAAACAATGCAGCAAGATTTAGATATTTAATTTTTAGTTGATAACAGGTGTAGCATGGCATCAAGTCCATAAACGGAAAATAGTGGCGATCGCCTCTCAACCTGGAACCGATAATATTCGATAATCTTATGATCATTACTCCAACCCAACTTTCTCTAGAAGAATTTCTGCAACTGCCTGAAACCGAACCGAGCAGTGAATATATTGATGGACACATTTACACCAAACCCATGCCAAAAGGAAGACACAGTGCCATTCAAACCAGTTTAGTCACTGCCATTAATCAAGTGGGAAGTCCCGGAAAAATCGCCCGTGCCTTTACCGAATTACGCTGTACGTTTGCTAGACGTTCCCTTGTTCCGGATATTAGTATCTTTGCCTGGCCAAGAATTCCCTTAAATCCTCAAGGGGAAATTGAGGATTTGTTTACCTTAGCGCCGGATTGGACGATTGAAATTCTCTCACCAGAACAACCGTCCACACGGGTAATCGATAAAATCCTCTTTTGTTTAGATGAAGGCACAGAACTGGGTTGGTTAATCGATCCTCAAGAGCGGTTAGTGATGTCTTTTTCTCCAGGACAACAACCGCGAATTTATCGAGGTGATACGGTGCTTCCCTGTCTAGACATTTTGCCCGATTTCCAGAGTTCTCCGCAAACCATTTTCAGTTATTTAACTTTAAATTAGTTCATATAGCGCTGCGTGCTAGGGAATAGGGAATAGGTTTCAGTATTGAACCGGAGTCCTAACTTACTCTTTCTCTGCTATACCATTTTTCTTGGTTGATAATAGGTGTAACATTGCGTCCACGAGCCGATCGCGCTCCATCGGCATAATGTCCTTACCGTGGAGCATCTCCTGCACAAGCATATAGTGTACCAATGCGCCGATCCAAATGCGGGCGGTGGCTTCGGGATCGGGTAAATTGAGTTCCTTAAAACTGGATAAATGGCACGTGAGAGTTTCGATTCCGGGTTTGGCTAAGTGACGGGCAAAGGTTTGGGCTAATTCGGGAAAGCGCCCAGACTCGGCAATCATGAGGCGGATAAAGTTCTGATAGTCGGTGTCTTCGATTAAATTATCCAGCATATTATTGGCCATATTTTGCAGGACTTCCCGTAAATCATGGGTGGGGAGGCGATCGGATGGGGTAAAGATTGTTGGAAATTTCTTTTGCGCTAATCGTTGCACCAGCGCCGCAAATAATCCTTCTTTATCCCCGAAATGACTGTATACCGTGGCTTTCGAGACTCCCGCCGTTGCTGCCACCCGATCCATACTGGTTCCTGCATAGCCATGGGCTAAAAATTCTTGCATCGCTCCGTTGAGAATCTGCTGCGCCTTGTCGGATAAGGGTTTGGCTTCAGGGGAATCGGTAGACATTATAAAGTTTTTCTCCAATTTGGGGTCTTAGACTTGATTATACTACTCCGTTTAGTCTATACTAAAAGCAAGCTAAACTAAACCGTTTAATCTAGGAGCTAGGATCGTGGTACGCACTGCAATGGGAACGGAATGGAAATCATCCAAAACAGTGGCTCTACTGGCTACTACCCTCCTCGCTGTGGGAGGAGTCACCGCCTATTCCTTGGTTTCGCCAAAATCCCTTTTTTCCGAGCCGGAAACGCCTCCAGTGGTGGAACTGCCCCAAATGGAAACGGTAACTGCGGTGGGTTGGCTCGAACCCAAGGGGGAAGTGATTCAACTCGCGGCTTCTGAGGCAGCCCAAAGCAGCCGAGTGGCGCAACTGCTGGTGAACGAAGGAGACTGGGTAAAGGCTGGGGATGCGATCGCCATTTTAGATAGCCGCGATCGCCTGCAAGCTGCCGTAGAACAAGCCAGAGCGCAAGTCCAAGTTGCCGAAGCTGGACTCGCCCAAGTCAAAGCCGGAGCCAAAACTGGCGATATCAGTGCCGCATCTGCTCGGTTTAGCCGCACTCAAGCAGAACTTGAAGGACAAATCATTACCCAACGGGCGGCGATCGCCACCTTAGAAGCCCAACTGCAAGGCGAAACACAAGCCCAAGAAGCCACCCTCAACCGCATCGCCGCCGAACTCAAAGACGCTCAAACCAACTGCCAGCGCTACCAAACCCTGCAAGCCGAAGGAGCCATATCCGCCCAAGATCGCGATACCATCTGCCTCCAAGCCGACACCACCCAACAAAGACTCGAAGAAGCGCAAGCCAACCTCAACCGCATCGTCACCAGTCGCAGCGAACAAATCAACGAAGCGCAAGCCAACCTCAACCGCACCATCAACACCGTAGAACGGCAAATTGAAGAATCCCAAGCCAGTTTAGAAGCCATTTCCGAAGTCCGTCCCGTAGACATCCAACTCGCCCAAGCCGAACTCACCAGCGCCCAAGCCGCCCTTCGCCAAGCCGAAGCCGACTTAGAGCTTGCCTATATCAAAGCGCCCCAAGAAGGACGAGTGATGGAAATTCACACTTATCCCGGTGAAATTATCAACTCCGAAGGCATTGTCGAACTCGGACAAACTCAAGAAATGACAGTCATTGCCGAAGTTTACGATAGCGATGTCGTGAAAATTCGCCCAGGACAAATCGTTCAAGTTACCAGCGACGCATTGCCTGAGAACTTAACAGGAACCGTTGCCCAAATCGGCTTGAAAGTAAAGCAACAAAGCGCTTTAGAAATCGATCCCACTCAAAACGTTGATGCCAGAGTTGTAGAAGTACAAATTGCTTTAGATCCAGCGTCCAGTGAGTTGGCTGCTGGTTTAAGTAACTTGCAAGTTCTGGTGGAAATTGAACTATAACTGCACTTCGTGCGGTGGGGGAGTGGGGGAATGGGGGGAATTTTATGGAAGAAAATCGCAAACCTTTAATTAAAACTCATGAAAATTTGGAGGTTTATCAAATGGCATTTGATAGTGCTATGACTATTTTTGAAGTATCTAAACAATTTCCAAAGGAAGAAAAATACTCATTAACAGACCAAATCAGACGCTCTTCTCGTTCTGTCTGTGCCAATTTAGCAGAAGCTTGGCGCAGACGACGTTATCGAGGATCTTTTCTCCTACGGTTAAATGATGCTGAAGCCGAAGCCGCAGAAACCCAAGTCTGGCTAAAATTTGCTGTCAAATGCCAATATCTCAATGTAGATACAGCCAGAGAACTCTACCGTCAATACAATAGAATTCTGGCTTTAATTGTTACTATGACCAACAATCCTCATAAATGGTTATTAAAAAATAAATAACTCCCCCCATTCCCCTACCTCCCAAAAAACCATGCTTCGTTTCCTAAAAAACTTAACTCGCCGAACTCCTCTCGGATTTCTTCAGCTTAGTCATGATAAAACTCGGCTGTTAATTGCGATTTCCGGAATCGCTTTTGCCGATCTCTTGATTTTCATGCAACTGGGATTTCAGGCAGCACTTTATAACAGTAATACTCGTCTACACAATGCCTTAAATGCAGATATTGTTCTCGTTAGTCCCCAAGCGCGAAATTTAGTCGATTTAAATACGATCGCCCGTCGTCGTTTATATCAAGCCATGGATGTGCCTGGAGTGGCTGATGCGGGGGCGCTTTATGTGAATATTGCGGATTGGAAAATCCCCGAAACTGGACGGGCAACCAAGATTTTAGTCTTAGGATTTAATCCCGATCACCCCCCCTTCGATATTGCCGGTTTAGATCGACACAGTTCTCTGATGAAATTACCGGATACCGTCGTCTTTGACAAAACGGCGCGAGGCAACTATGGGTCTGCCATTGAGCAGGTTTTGGCGGGTGGAACGGCGGTAACTGAGGTAGAAAATCATCAGATTCAAATCGCGGGATTGTATGAAGTTGGGGCATCTTTTGCGGCTGATGGTACGATTATGACTAGCGATCGCAATTTTCTCCGCATCTTTTCCCGTCGTCGCGATGCGGGAGGGGTTAGCGCAGGTTTAGTCTATTTAGAACCAGGAGCCGATCCGCAAGCGGTGGCGAATCTCCTCAAAACCCGATTACCGCAAGATGTACGCGTCTTAACCCATGAAGAATTTATCGCCTTTGAAAAACACCATTGGGCAACCAATACTGCCATTGGGTTTGTATTTCGTGTAGGAGCCGTTATGGGCTTTATCGTGGGCTTAATTATTGTCTATCAAGTATTATCCACGGATGTGGCCGATCATTTGGGAGAATATGCCACATTTAAGGCCATGGGTTATCAACAAACCTATTTATTAGGCATTGTCTTTGAAGAGGCTCTAATTTTAGCCGTGGTGGGCTTTTTCCCCGGTTTAACCGTTTCCATGGGATTGTACCGTCTCACCCGTCAGGCGACCAATTTACCCATGTATATGACCCTTGCTAGGGCGGCATTGGTACTGATTTTAACGATTCTCATGTGTTGTTTGTCGGGCGCGATCGCCACCCGGAGACTGCAAGGGGCCGATCCGGCGGATTTGTTTTAGTTTTGATGGGGGAGTGGGGGGATGAAAATTGCTCAGTTATTATCTATGGAATTATGACTAAACCTTCTGTGATTACGATTAAAAATCTTGACCATTATTTTGGCAAAGGTCATCTTCGCAAACAAATTTTATTTGATATTACGCTAGAAATTAAGGCCGGTGAGATTATTATTATGACGGGGCCTTCTGGATCGGGAAAAACGACATTATTAACTTTAGTGGGAGGACTGCGATCGGTGCAGTCGGGAAGCGTGGATGTTTTGGGCGAAGAATTTTGTGGAGCCTCGGCGCGTAAACTGACGAGAGCCAGACGCAAACATGGCTATATTTTCCAAGCCCATAACCTGCATCAAAGTTTAACCGCGCTGCAAAATGTGCAAATGGGGTTAGAAGTGCATGGAAAATGGTCACGGAAGGAGAGGCAGGAGCGATCAGCATCGATGTTAGAACGGGTAGGATTAGGAGAACATTTACACTATCATCCCGATAATTTATCTGGGGGACAAAAACAACGGGTGGCGATCGCCCGCGCTCTGGTTAGCCATCCTCCCCTGGTGCTTGCCGATGAACCGACGGCTGCTCTCGATCGCCAGTCTGGACGTGCAGTCGTGGAATTAATGCAGACTTTAGCCCAGGAACAAAACTGTACAATCCTCATGGTAACCCACGATAATCGGATTTTAGATGTCGCCGATCGCATCATCCATATGGAAGATGGACGGTTGTCAGATAGCGATCGAACGAGTAGATTAAAAACGGGTTAATGGGCAATGAAAGCTTTTATAGCAGTTAGCATTAGTCTAGTTACATAAAGCTAATTCAATCAGATTATGAAAACACCAACGCTCCCGAATCTAGCAACACTATACGATGAAGATTATCAACTTTGGCTAGAAACCACCCTACAACAACTGCGCTCCGGAAATTTTGCTCAGGTTGATTGGCAAAATGTAAATGTATTGGATGAACTCGAGAGCATGGCTAAAAGGAATAGGAGAGCTGTTAAGAGTCTGTTAACCCGACTTTGGGAAAACTTACTCAAGCTCCGTTACTGGGAATCAGAACGAGAGTATAGCGCCAATAAATGGAAAGCTGAAATCACGACATTTCGGCAACAGATTCGAGATGAATTACTCGATAGTCCCAGTCTGAAATCCTACTTGCCTGAAATTTTTCCAGAAACCTACCAAGATGCTAAAAGTGTCATATCCCGTTTAATGGATACATCTATCTCTTCTTTCCCAGAAGTCCCTCCTGCATCGTTAGAAGAGGTTTTAGAAGACGATTGTTTTTTTGATTAATTTGTCCAAGAGTCTACACTCATCCACACCGGGAACCGAGTTTAGTTAAGATAGGGATCAGAAGACTCGATCAATTGACTTGTAACCATTCCCTAATCAGTGTTGAACCGTTATCCCGCTCTTTCCTTATTTGCGATTCTAGTGGCGATCGCTCCCTTAACTTCCTGTGCCAATAGCTCTGGAGGTATAAGCCTAGAACAACTGCTTGCTCCCGATCCCCAACTGCAAGCCAATCCCACATCCCAATCGTCTCCTCAAGCTTCTCCTGCACCGGCTTCTGCCATTGAGCTTCCCGATAATTTTCCTTCAGCCATTCCCCAATATCCTAACGCTACCCTAGAATTGGTTTCTCCCCTCACTGCTGCTGAAGAAGGCACGATTACCCGTTGGTTTAGTGCGGACTCTACAACATTAGTCAGACGCTATTACCAACAACAACTAAATGAGCGCAACTGGGAAATTATTAGCGCTCCAGATGCACCAGAGCTGTCTGCACGTCTTGAGCGCTTGGAACTTACCCTCAACTTTGCTCCTCCCACTTCTGGACAAACCACGTATACGTTGACTTATCGGATAGACGATGCACCGACGGCGATTAGTTCTCCAACCGTTTCGCCGAGTCCTTCACCCACTGTTTCTGTGAATCCTTCACCGACTTCTGAGAATAATGATGCAGAAATCGATGAAATCCTAGACGTTTCTACTCCACTCTCGCCAGGAGTCACAGAATTGATTACTCTCGGCATTACTAATAATTCTTCTACAGAAGCATTTCAACCCCATGAAATCATTACCCGTGGAGACTATGCTCGCTGGTTAATGAATGCCAATAATCAAATCTATGCCGACGATCCAGGTAAACAAATTCGTTTAGCCTCTACGACTAGAGATCCCGTTTTTCAAGATGTCCCAAAAAGCGATCCAGATTTTGCTTATATTCAGGGATTAGCAGAAGCCGGATTAATTCCCAGCGCCCTGATGGGAGAAGCAACGGAAACCCGGTTTCGTCCGGATGCGCCCCTGACGAGGGAAAATCTCATTGGTTGGAAAGTCCCCTTAGATACTCGTTCAGCTCTGCCGAAAGCGACGATAGAAGCAGTTAAGGATACGTGGGGATTCCAAGATGCGAGTAAAATTAATAGCCAGTTTTTGCCGAGTATTTTAGTGGATTTCCAAAATGGAAATAATGCCAATATCAGGCGCGTTTTTGGTTACACAAGGCTATTTCAGCCCCAAAAAACAGTAACCCAGTTGGAAGCAGCAACAGCGTTAACGTATTTTGGAACACAGGGAGAGGGGCGATCGATTACAGCGCTTCGCACCGCTCAGGAATAAGAGGGAAAGAGTAAACGACCTGATTTCCTTACCCTGACTATTTTACCGGTTGTTCTAGCTGCAATCTGGGTGGAAACTACTCAAAAAAACGAGACTATTTTGTCTTGTTTAAGTTATTATAGTCTCATGGATAAGTCAATCCAGTCCCATGAGTCAATTGAGCCAGTCCAAAACTATGTCCAAATCTAAGCAAGCCCTGCTGAATACAGCGGCGGCTGTACTGGCACGAAATCCAGGGGCTTCCCTGAGCGAAATTGCTGCCCAGGCAGGTATTGGGCGTGCAACACTATATCGTTACTTTCCATTACGGGAGGTGCTGATACGAGAATTGGCAATGGCGGCGATCATCGCTATCGATCAAGTCACGGCTGAGGTTCAAGCCCAAAACCTGTCCAGCGATAAAGCACTACTGGAATTTCTTAAAGGAGTTGTGCCTTTGGGAGATCGCTTTCATTTCTTAGCTACAGAAATATCCGCTTACCAAGATCCAGAAGTGAACGCAGCCTATGATCGCCAGTTAAAAGAGTTAGATGTATTTGTCCTCCAACTCAAACACGATAGTGTGATTGCCCCAGAAGTCCCCAATACCTGGGTGACGATGGTGATGGATTCTTTAATTTGGACGGCTTGGTCTGCGGTCAACAGTGGGGATATTGCCCCTAATGATGCTGCCATTCTGACTTATCGCACATTGCTGAAAGGACTGAGCTACAGCGTTCATATCGAAAGTTTAGATTCTGGAGATCGGTTATGAAAAAAAACTTCACCATATATGGTCGTGCTTTTGGAACTGTGGCGATCGTCGTTGCAATCACAACAGGAATTCTCACCTCAGTTTATTATCTCACTCGCACCCAGGCATACGACTCAACCATTGATTCCCAAGGGGCATCGACAACGCCAGTATCGTCAGTTAAAACCTCACCTGCTCCATCCTCATCAACATCGCTAGTGAAAGCCTCACCTGCTCCATCCTCATCAACATCGCTAGTTAAAACCTCACCTGCTCCGTCCTCATCAACATCGCTGGTTCAAACCTCACCTGCTCCGTCCTCATCAACATCGCTGGTTCAAACCTCACCTGCTCCATCCTCATCTGTTTCAGCATCCTCTACTCCAGATCGATCAACAGCAAAATCTACAGAGTCAGCTCAAAGAGCCAGGATAGAAACCGAAGTAACCCTCACCATCGAGCAACAACCACCTGAGCAGCCTCTGACTCCACCTACAATATCTTCCATCGAATCTGGAGGGTCAAACTTGCCTGATGCGGTACAAGTTGCGAATAAACCTGCTGCACCCACTCATCAGTTGAGGCAAGAAGGAACCATTCAACTGGTCGGCATTGTCAAAGAAACCCGCATTCAAAATAGTCAATATGCTCAAGATTTAGAGCAGCTTTGGCTTCAATATGCTGAGTCTGAGACCCTCTTTAGTCTCGAAAATACGGTGGATAATAAAACCTACGTGGCTTACCTCAACTATTCAGAAAATCGCGATCGCTTCACCATCA
>NZ_JAQMUE010000099.1 GCF_028330985.1 Roseofilum reptotaenium CS-1145
ACCCCACCCAGCATCATGAGTAGACTTTGCCATGCGAGTTCTGGCAATGCCTTTAATATTGAGCGCTTCATGCCCAATATGCTTTCCTTTGCTTAACAGCTTTTTAGCTCTCTTGTAATGAAAATCTTGGCGTTGATTGGCTGGTAGGCGGTTCGCATGATAGTATTGTAGCATATCGATATAATATTGCTACCATGCCGCAAATTAGCATTAGATTGCCGGATCGAGAAATTGAGCATTTACAGGAATACTGTAAGCTGACCGGAAGAACGCAGACTGATGTTATTCGTGAGTTGCTGAGAAAATTGTCAGTCTCCGGGGTATTGAACCCCATCGACTGACGCGCATTCTTCCCTTTGCTCACCCTTTGCTCACCCTTTGGGTAGAGCGCGGGGCTGCTGCTGCAAAAGCTCAATTTCCATTAGAAGAATGGCCTTAAAAAAGCGCTGTAAAAACAGCGCTTTTTGAGGATTTAGATTTGAGGGATATAACTTTCCTTTTCAGGAACAGCCGTATATTCAGCCACGATCTGACGGAACTCTTCCCCATCAATGGTTTCTTTTTCGATCAGCAGGTCTACTAGGCGATCGATCACATGGCGATTATCCCGCATAATTTGCAAGGCTTGGTCATAGCAATGTTCGACAATAGTACGAACTTGGGCATCAATGCGAGAGGCAATTTCTTCTGAGTATTCAGAACGGGACATCAAATCCCGACCTAAGAATACTTCATTGGTTTGACCTTCTAGGGATAAGGGACCGAGATCTGACATCCCAAAACGGGTGACCATTTGCCGAGCCATTCCTGTCACTTGCTGCAAGTCGCCCCCTGCACCCGTGGTCACTTCTGCGTCACCAAAAATGATAGCTTCAGCAGCTCGACCACCCAGTGCCCCACAGATACGAGCGGTGAGTTGAGCGCGAGAAATCAGGCTTTGTTCTTCGCTAGGGGTGAACCAGGTTAACCCTTGAGCTTGTCCCCTGGGAATAAGGGTGACTTTTTGTACGGGGTCGTGGTCTTTGAGCAAGGTGCCAACGATCGCATGGCCGACTTCATGATAGGCGATTAAGCGTTTGCTCTTACCATCGGTGAGGGGAGTGCCTTCCATTCCCGCGACAACCCGGTCTACTGCATCATCAATTTCCAGCATGGTGATCGCTTCTTTGCGCCGTCTGGCAGTGAGAATAGCCGCTTCATTGAGGAGGTTGGCTAAGTCTGCACCGGTAAAGCCAGGGGTGCGACGGGCGATCGCCTTTAAGGAAACTTCTGTTGCGAGTTTCTTGTTCCGAGCATGAACATCCAGAATTTCTAACCGTCCCTTCACATCTGGAGCATCGACAGTTACTTGACGGTCAAACCGACCGGGACGCAACAGGGCTTGATCGAGTACATCCGGACGGTTGGTAGCGGCAATAATAATAATGCCAGTATTACCTTCAAACCCATCCATTTCAGTCAATAATTGGTTCAGGGTTTGTTCGCGCTCATCATTTCCACCGCCAATACCGGCTCCCCGTTGACGACCGACGGCATCAATTTCATCAATGAAGATAATACAGGGGGCGTTATCTTTCGCTTTCTTAAACAGGTCGCGCACCCGTGAAGCACCGACTCCGACGAACATTTCTACAAATTCGGAACCAGAAATACTAAAGAAAGGAACACCTGCTTCTCCGGCGATCGCCTTCGCCAGCAAGGTTTTCCCGGTTCCAGGAGGACCGACTAACAACACACCTTTAGGAATACGTGCGCCTACGGCCGTAAACCGTTCCGGTTTTTTCAGAAATGTCACAACTTCTTGTAACTCTTCTTTCGCTTCTTCAATACCAGCCACATCATCAAACATTACGCCTGTTTTGGCTTCCATTTGAAATCTGGCTTTAGATTTCGCGAAGTTCATCGCCTGACCGGGGCCACCAGGGACATTACCCGAACGGCGAAAGAGGAAAAACAATCCCGCAATTAGCAATAGGGGGAAAATTAAATTACCCAATAATCCCCAAATCGCTCCTTCATTGCGAGGAGGATGGATCGCTAGATTGACATGGGCTTGACGAATTTGGGAAATCACTTCTGGGGAGTTACCGGGGAGGTCTACCCGCAAGCGTTGTTGGAAGTTATCGAGTTCTGGATCGACGGCTTCAACAATGGCCGTTCGACCGCCTTCGTAAAGGTCAACCTGAGTGACTCGACCTGCTTCCAAATATTCAATGAAGCGGCCGTAGGTCATGCGAGTAGTTGCTGCGTTCTGACCTCCGTCCACCACATTGGGGGCAAAGGCTCCTTGCCAGACGAAGAACCCAATGACCAGGGCAGGCAACGTCCACAGAAGTATGACTTTCCAAGATAATTTCATGATCAAGAAGCTCTCTTATATGAATACAAAACAGATATTGATGACTAAGGTGCTTATAGTTTGGGCGATCGCCTAGTCTCTCTTGGGAACAAAATTTTTCATTCTCCAGGAATCTTAATTAAATTTAACGTAATTTTCATAAATCCAGCAACTCATTCTGTGAGATACTACCCCTTTGGGGGAATTTGACCTATAATAAAGTGATGGGTTGCCCACCTTATGGGCCCTTAGTTCAGTCGGATAGAACAACTGATTTCTAATCAGTCGGTCGGGGGTTCGAGTCCCTCAGGGCCCGTTATAAAACCAACCTATGTGCTGAGTACAGATTCAGTCGGCAACGGGGAGCCGGAGTTAGATCAAATCCTTGCTACCACTGCCTAATCTAGAGACAAGGCGCTTATGTTGTTTCTACCCTGATGGCCATCTGTAGCAGACATACATGGATTGGATATTACAGCAGAGAAAGGGAGAGTTAGGACATTTTCTATTGCGATTCGTGCCTATTGCCTATTGCCTCAAACCATAACCTCACTGTCTTAATCAACTCTTTCACTGCTTAGGAGGCAAGGGAGAGTACCAAGGATAGTGAGGACATTTTCTATTGCGATTCGTGCCTGCCCTCTCGCTCTATCACACTTACTTCGATCGCCGAGCTTGAGAGCGAGAGCGACTTGCTGAAGCCCTGCTTCCTGTACTTTTACTGCTGGTACGACTTCCAGAAGATTTACCCTTGGAGCGACCACTGCTCGAACGAGAGCTTCTTCCCGCAGCAGGAGGAGTGGGCGCATGGGTTTTAGTCTTGAATGTCACATTGCTTCCTTCATTCAGTTGCTCTAAAACCAGCAAGGGTGTAGGTTTTGCCTTTTGATCCCAATGTAAGTTAACCAACCGCCCCTGAATTGCAGGTTGCCAATTTGGGTCTGGATGGGGACTAAGATAGGTTTCGATACAATCAATAATATCCTGGATCGTTTTTGAGGTGGATTGAGTTGGCAGACGAGTCATATTAATTTGAATCCGGAATAAGACCCGCTTTTGAGTCGTCGCCCCATCGCCGGTTTCATAGGTGACATCAAACACCTCACTCACTTTACGGGGAGATGCAGCATTACTCTCACCAATTTTCCCTTCCTTAGCCTGGGTAGGGCGTAGGGCAATGGTAATTTGTTCTTTAACTTTAACTTTGATTTGATTGACAATGGCAAAATGGAATACTTCCTCATCCATCCGCATTCGCAGATAGTCAAGGTTAAATTCCCGTGAGTGAACCAAATCCGGGTTCGTCTCCATTTTGGTGATGGTACTCAGGGCGAGTTTGAGCTTTTTCTGGAGTTCCTTATTCTTAAAATCTTCAAACTTGACTTTTTTATTGACTTTTTCTATTTCAAGTTTGGAATAGATTCCACCTGCAACTAGGGCAATCAATAGGACAGCCGACAGACCCATAAAGATCATCGGCAACAGGCCCAGAGAGGGAGAATCGGCTTTAGCGTCGGGAGACGCTTGGGCTAGGGTAGGCGGAACAACAAGGATACGATGCTGCATGGTCAATACCGACTAGGAGCTTTGTTCTATTGTAGGCGTTCGTTCTTTTTCAGGTTATTTTCTCAGAGGGTCAATTCTGAAGAATCTCTAAAACCTAATTGACCATCTTAGCGAATCCATCGCGCTCGATAGCTGCGAGCATCAATATGGACGATATAGGGAAATCGTTGATATCGTCCTAAACCACCAGGCCACCAGGGATCGAGAAACCAATAGATTTGATTGCCAGTGAGTCCATCACAATAGAAGTCTATCCCATCTCCAACGATATGCCGACTATTTGAAACTCCGCCAACTCGCCGATTAATATCTGGGGGACGATACCAACTGGTGATATAGAAGGGGCGACCGATGCGATCGCGAGCTTGTTGTGCCAAAACCGCTATTCTGACCATAGCATTGACCGTCGATTGGTTGAGAGGGAGGCGAGTCCCCCCATGGGTAGCCTCAGCCCAGGTAAAATAGCCCCCGGGAATAATCGAGGCATGGAGTTGAATATTGTCCGGTGTCCAACGGTTGGGACGCGGTGGCAGAATAATGGGTCCGGGTTGGCGAGGAGCATCAGGACTGTTGCGGTGAGTGTTATTCATCCGCTTCAAGTCTTCAAAGAGAGTATAAATAGCAATTTCTCGCGAGTCCAGTCCTCGCCACAGTTGTACCATGCGAATCAGGGCGTTGCGCTGGTGTTCTTCTTCGGTGTAAGCAAAGGGAACTCGCTTAATAAAACCGAGCAACTCTCGATCCAGTTGGGCGGCAGTATTGGCGAGTTGATTGGGGTCTGTACTGCTACTTCGGAGCATTTTGATCTCTAATCCTAATTCTGCCAGCGCTGCTGTGCGGGAGGAGAGTTTGCGCCAAATGCGGAAGGCTTCGGTGAGGGCTTGGCGCTGATATCCGCGACCGGTGTAGTATTGGGGAACCCGTTGGGCAAAGGCAATCAGGGCAGGGTCGAGATAAAAGAGGGCCGGTTCTGGAGAAGTGTCTCGTTCCAGGGAGGATATCGCTTCTTCCCTAGAGTCGAGGTTACGCCACAGTTGGGTGAGACGGATCAGGGCCTCTCGTTGATGGGGATAGCCGAGATAATTTGGAGATAAGCGAGAGAGGAATTGGAGTAGGGGGGGATCGATGTAGGTTTCTTCCCAGTTGGGTGCTGTAGAGGGGGAGGTATTGGTCAGATCGGCGATCGCCTCTTCACGGGTATCAAAGTTACGCCAGATCCGAAACACCTCTAGCAGCCCATCCCGTTGATGAGGCAGCCCTTGATAATATTGGGGGATGCGTTCGACTAGAGATAACAGGGCAATATCCAGATAGGACAGATTCGAGGGTAGCTTTTCTAAACTATAGTCGGTTTGTAAATCTTGGACATAAATTCCATAGAGCTTTTTTGCATCGCACGGTTCTAAACGGGCAGCTTTCAGCTCTTCCGGTGGCGGAGAATAGCCTTCTGCCACGCGCCCAATAAATTTTTCGCTATAGTAGCCCAAGGTCGTATCCCATAAGTCATCCCCTTGCCATCCTTGACCGATCAGTGTATCCGTAATCACGCGTATTGTATTAGCAGCATAGATGACCTGACCTTCAAACTCATCAACGGATTCTAAAGCAATACGGTTGGCTGGGGAAATCCCCAGTCCTGTTTCTCCGTCCTTAAGTTGGGGTTTTTGCTGCACCTCATATAATCCTGCCAAAATCGATTTATGAATCCCTACCCGTTCCGATTCCACGGTATACAGGGAGTTACGTTGATCTGGTGATAATCGGGTCATGGAACATCTGGCCTAATGAGCAAAGGATTAACCATGGGTATTATAGTATTGTGCTTTGGGGTATTTTGGGCGATTTGGGCGATCTGAGTAGAAGAGATGTATCTTTAAGACAATTCAGTCTTACGCTCAATCAACCCTTTCTGCGATCGCCAGGGACAGGGAAGCTATCTCAAACTTCCAATCCCATGGATAAGTTCTGACCACTCTATGTTCAGGAGATTCAACTTATGTCTAAAGATAATTTTCTCAGTCTACAAATATGAGAAGAAGAGATTCTACAAGCTGCTCATCTTACCAATCAATTATTCCAAGGTATTCAACAAAATTTTAATCCTGGTGTTGTTTGGTTACTGGCATTTTTTTTGGTTTTTTTGTGGCTTGGGGATATTGATTTTAATGACTTATGTTGCTTACTCTTTACTGACACCTGTAGTTACAATTATTGTTTTTTTCACAAGCATAATATCATTAAAAGTCTTGCTTAAAGGAATAATGCAAAAAAAACTACAAAAAATTCATGACATTATACCAACAGATTCAAAATTATAATTCGCTACTTGATGCAGTAGATGCATTAGATGAAGCACAGCGTTCTGGTGGAACAAAGCGATTGAAAAATAAAGAACAAATGATGGAAGCATTTAAGGTAATGAGAGCCGATCTGATTTGTGCCTTAAGAATTGAAAAGATATTCCGCGAAAATCCCAAGCTTCAGTCAACTGACTTTAATATGAACCTAGAACCTTTAAAGATAATGAGATATGGTTGTAGGGGCGAACGGCCGTTCGCCCCTACAGATACCATTTTTGTGGATAAATATTGGTGTATCCACCTTAGTTGAAATGGCTATAATTATGGAATATTAAAATGGTGATTCGTTATCAAATCATTCTCTATTGGAGTGAAGTCGATCGAGCCTTCATTGCTGAAGTTCCTGAACTTCCTGGATGTGCAGCCGATGGAGCGACTTATCAGGAAGCGGTGCAAAATGCCGAAATCGTCATTCAAGAATGGATAGAAACGGCAAAAGAACTGGGGTGCTCTATTCCTGAACCCCAAGGTCGATTATCCCTATCGTAACCAGCTAGTTAATGTTATAATGATATTAGGAAAATCGTTGAGGTAATAGAGAATGCATTCACCCGAAATGCTCGATCAGATACTACAGTTACCCCTAGGCGATCGCTGGCAATTAGTAGAGTCTATCCTGAATTCTATTCAAGCAGAAACTTTGCCCTCTACTGCTGAATCGAGTCAAATTAACTCTACTCCTGAAAGCGATCGCCAATCTGCTCTGAAGGCTTTGGAAGAGTTGCGCGAAATGACCCAGAATTTTCCGCCAGTAGATGGGGTCGAAATTGCTCGTCAAAGTCGTGAAGAGTTAGAGCAAAGAGGCTTGATTTAGGAAATGAATGTGGTTATTGATGCTAATTTATTAGTTGTCCTCGTTCATGAAGAGTCTCGTAGTCAACGAGTTCGCAATAAATTCAATGAGTGGATTCGTGACGACGTAAAGATTCATGCTCCTAACTTGGTACAGTATGAAGTCGCTAATGCTTTGACTAGACTGGTGAGCGCCAATAGCTTTCCTCAACAGCAGTTAGCTCAAGCTTGGATTCTTTTAAATCGTTTGACTATTACTTATCATGATTTATCAGAAGGGACAAGAATAATCGAAATTGCTTTATCCTTGAAGCGCCAAAGCGCCTATGATGCATCTTATATTGCTTTAGCAGAAACTCTAGATGCTGTCCTTTGGACGTTGGATACTCCTTTATATCGAAATTCCCTTCAATATGGTTTTCCTGTTCATCTTGTAGAGTAGAGATTTTCGTATAGATTCGGTGAAAATAATCTGTAGTGGATTGTTTCATCTAAAATAGGGCTTTGTTTGGTGTAAGCACGAAGAGTGCTTAAAAGCCTAGCTGGAGATTGCTCAAGCAATCACTACAAACACAATCTAATGCATCAAATTAGATGAAACAATCCACTCAAGAATTGCCTTCTCCGAGAGTAGAAGGGGAGAAAAGTCCCTCTCGGAGTGGGAGAGGGATTTAGGGAGAGAGCAAGATTGGTTTACAATCAGGGATATCGAACGAAAATAGATAATTATGGCAACCTTTTTAAGAGAGTTAAGTTATCAATATCAGTGGTTATATGATTCCATTTCGCGGGTATCTGCTCTTGCAGTGGGCGGAGAATATCGGTTTCGTCGCCTGGCTTTAAAAGATTTGCCGATTAATTCAGATACAGAAATTTTAGATCTCTGTTGTGGTAGTGGTCAAGCGACGCAGGTTTTAGTGACTTATTCGGATAAGGTGACGGGGTTAGATGCGTCTCCCCTTTCCCTGAAAAGAGCGCAACAGAATGTTCCACAAGCGAACTTTGTGGAAGGGTTTGCGGAAAATATGCCTTTGGACAATGAGCGTTTTGATCTGGTGCATACAAGCGCTGCATTGCATGAAATGTCCCCAGAGCAACTCGAAGAGATCTTGCGGGAAGCCTACCGAGTATTGAAACCGGGGGGAGTTTTGGCGATCGCCGATTTTCATCCTCCCACCAACCCTATTTTCATCCCCGGATTATATCTGTTCCTGTTCCTGTTTGAAACAGAAACCGCCTGGCAGTTATTAAAAACAGACTTGAGACAGACTTTACAGGATATTGGTTTTCAGGTGCAATCCCCTATCCTCTACGGAGGAGGAAGTCTACAAGTGTTGCAAGCTTATAAACCAAGGGAGTAGGTAACACGATATATCCACTCTGTAAGGAAAGAGTAAAACCTGGTATTCCCTATTTTTCCAGCGATCGCTGAAATTCGTTCACGGCATCATACTGATCTGCCATGCGGGAGTGAAATTCTAGCGATCGCAAATTCAATTCTGGCAAAAGTTGACTCTTTTGTACCAACTCATAGCCGTTAGTGTGCAAACAATAAACGGAAATTGTGCCATCTTCCCAAAACCACACCTCTGGCACTCCCACCCGACGATACACTTCCAAGGTATCAATTCCACCCGTGGTAACTACAATTTCAATCGCTAAATCTGGAATTGACTTTCTCTGATGCAAACAATAGGACTCATCTGGTTCCTTTCGTCCTCCCAATTCTTGACTTCCCAGGGTTGTACTTCCCCGTGCATAAAACCGAATATTATTCGTGCGTAGATAAAGCTCCAAAAGCTGACTCAATGTTTTTTTAGGCTCTTCATGGTTGTTAGACAAAGGAGACATAATCTGTAAAGATCCATCTAAATAGATTAAACGCGCTCCTGTTTCTCCTAAATCAATATCGAGTTTCTCTAACGTTTTCCAACTAATATTCGAGAGTAAAACCCGATCGCGATTCGATTGGTTTTCCGATAGAGTGACCCTCATACTCTTGTTCTTTAGCGATCGCCAAATTAATCTTACCAAACTTTATGGTGTTATATGGCATTTTTAAATGAAATGTAAATGCTTGCTCCTTATCCCCCTTCTCCTTTCTCCCATAGGAGAGAAATTTAGACAGAGGGCACCCTCAGTTCACAAATCAGAAAATCTTGAGACATGAAGTGTTACAATCGATGCAATTCTAACCGCACATGACACCATGGCTCCTGTTCCTGAGTCGATCGTTGAAATTAAGCTAGATCCAGCCTTACCCATCACTTCTTTACTGGAAGGATTGAAACTTTGGCAAGATTTGGGGATTTTAACCGAGGATTCTGTCTATCTTTGCTTAAAAGTCGATACCCATCATCCAAACTTCTTAGAAGGATTAGAAATTGGCTTACGCTTAGGATTAATCAATGACTTTCGGGTAAAACAGATTGCCCGCAATCACCTCTATTCTTCGATTCCAGAACCGCAAGCGATCGCATCACCGCTTGGAGAGCAAACTCCAATACCATCAGCGCCAGTTTTACCTTCGGCATCCAGTCTGACTAAGCCTAAACTAACGACTCAACCGAGTTGGATCGGGCAACGATTAGATTCTCTGAAAGCAGAATTAAGTGTGCGGTGGTTGTTATTCTTAGGTTTATTTCTAGTCGTTCTCTCTTCTGGCGTATTTGCCGCGAGTCAATGGGAAAATTTTCCCGCGATTGTGCAATATTCGGTGCTGTTAGGATATACCTCTTTATTTTGGTTTATTAGCCGTTTAGCAAGTCAAAAAGACAACTTACAGTTAACCTCACAAGCTCTCAAATTAGTCACATTGCTCTTAATCTCGGTCAATTTTTGGGCAATGGATGACTTTGGCTTATGGAGTCATCCCTTTAATGCGTTAGTGAGTGTTGGATCGGCCGTTTATTTAACCATAATTTCCGGCGCTCTATGGCAACACAAAAACAGATTTTCTCTCCCTTTTTTGATTTACATCCTCGTCAGCTATCTCCATTGGGGCTGGACTATCCCTAACTTCCCTATTTTTTCTGTTTACTTAGCGACAATTGGCAGTTTAGGTTTCTATGGAACTCAATTTCAAGATCCCGAACGTTCGTTAAAACAAACGCTGCAATTGAGCCGCCTTAGTCTTTATGCCATTGGCATTCTACTCTTTCGTGCTATTTTTGTGCAAGGAGTTCTTTTGCCCCATTTAGGATTAGCGATCGCGCTCTGTGGAACTTTTGCCGTTTGGCTTGCCTTCACCCGTCGTTCTCAATACCATAAACCGATCAATCGCCTGGGTTTAACAATCCTCTTTGTTGCCTGGTTTGTCTCTATCTGGGTGACGCTTCCTTGGCAAGGAGTCATGATTGGTTTAATCGCCACACAAATCTATCAGAAATTCATCTATCGCTGGCAAAATCGGCGCGATCTGGTAATCCTGTGGTTGATTGTGGCTCAAATTTCTATCCTGCTGTGGAATTTTATTCCTCAAATTGCACAAGCGCAAATTATAGCCACAGCGATCGCCATTACCCAAGCTCAAGAATACCCGATCGCTCTCATCAGTGCCATTGGACTGCCTTACCTAATTTGGATCGTTAACATGGGCGATCGCTTCTATCGACAGGATAAACCCAAACTCGCCCATTTTTCCGAATTTGTTGCCCTGGGATTGGGAATTAGCTTACTGATCTTCAGTTTCCCCAATTCCATTTTACGGATTTTCTGTTTAACAAACCTAATTTTTCTGGTCATGTGGGTAACAAAGCGGCGATACGATCTGCAAGTCCTGCATTCTTTTCACCTACTTGTCTATCTCAATCACTTCACTGGATTAGCCCTACTTTTAAGCCTAATTGATTATGCCAGCCCTGACTTAACCTTAAACACGTGGGCGCTGATTTTGCTCGAAATTACAGTTATAGAATGGTGGTTTTCCGATCTACGTCGATCGCGCCAGCGATGCGGAGCATTATCGCCAGAACCTAATTCCTATGAAAAAATCTGGCAACAAAGTGCTTGGTTAATCGGATTTGGGTTAGCGGCGATCGCCTATGGATTGCTTGAGGCTACCCTGCAACAGTATAGCTTTACCTTCACCCATCTTACTTGGTTAATTGTCCCTGCAACCCTTACCCTGACTAGCTATTCACCCCATTCCCACCAACAAAGTGCAACAGCTAAATTAAGTATCGTAATGCTTTTTTTCGCTCAAGTTCTGCTGTTGGAAACTCCAGGATGGCGAGTGTTTGGGTTAGCCGTTGCCACCCTAATCATGGCATTCAATACCCATAAATTGCCCAATCTCGTCACTGCTGGGATTACCATTGGTTGTGCCTTAAGTACCCTAGGGTTGATTGTGTGGGATCTCGTTCCGGGAATGCCGCCTCCGATTGATACTCTGTGGTTAATGCTGGGGGCGATCGCCGTTTCTGGATTATGGGGAATCCGTCATTATACGTTTCACAGAAGTATCTCCCATTACAGCAGAGCGCTGGATATTTGGGCGATCGCCCTCTGTGGTGCAGTTCTTATCCTCCAAGGCACTTGGGTAAGTCAAGGACAACTTACTCCTAATTATCTTTCTATCAGTACCAGTATGCTCCTCAGTGGTGCAACCGCCTATCGCAGTTGGTATCCAACCCCCCAACCTACTGCTATTGGATGGAGTAGTGCGGCTGTCATGGTAGCAGTTTTACCCACGATGAACGTTTTCGATCTTAGGTGTTTAAGTTTACTGGTTGCCAGCCTAATCCTAATCGGTCATAGTCGCTATTATCCTAAACTTTATCTGACTGCCATGACCGTTGGCTTAGGATTAGTCACCGAGCGAGTGATCTTATCCGACTGGATTGATATTCCCTCAACCGCCTGGTGGATCGTCGGCTCAGTCAATGTTCTAGGATTATGGATAGGAGCAAAAAACCTACGTCTGGGTAAAGCACAATGGCAGCGCCAGTTAACTCGACTCTATCGTAAAAGCTTCCATGGATGGGCGATCGCGCTCTGCCTGTTTTGCCTAATCTTGCTCACTCTCCATTCTATCTTTGTCTACACCAACACTCTCACGCCACAAACCACCATTTTCATCAGCTTAATTCTCCTCCTGATTGCCCTTCTTTACCGTCAGAAAAAACGCCTCCGTCACCCCGCCCCTGTTTTTTCCGAATTGGGCACAATCAGTAACTGGAGATTATTCGCCATTGGATGGACAATTGAACTATTAGCCGTCGAAACTCTAGGAAGTTTTGACGCTCCCATCATTAACCTTGCCCTTATTAACCTGATTTTGGGGTTATGCGCTCAATTACTCGGCGACTGGTGGAGTTCAAAACAGCCCACAGAATCCAATGATTTGGGCACAGCCTGGCATATTATCCCCCTAGCTTACGGGATTTTGGGGGCGATCTTCCGTTGGGGTACAGTTTCGAGTTGGACAGGAGTCACCACCCTAGCTTTAGCGATTATTATCCTCGGTATTGGCAAGCGATCGCCGAAATTTAAACCCCTCATTTATCTTGCCCTTGCTGGAGTCACCGCGTGCGCTTACGAACTCCTCTTTTATCAACTATCCTTACAACCTCCAGGTGCAACGGGCGATGGACTGATTCTCATGGCAACCCTAGGCAGTAGTATCCTCTACACCTATCGCCTATTAGGAAAATTTTTACGCCCCTATTTCCAACTGAATCCTAGAGAATTTCGCTGGATTTGTCATCTCCATTGGTTCGCTTCTAGCCTACTCTTAATCCTTGCCACTTTTAACTCCATTGAACAAGGAATGACCCTAGGATTTGCCACGGGTACAGCATTAGTTCTCTACGCCATCAGCCAAGGTCGCTACAAACATGCTATAACCCCCTCTCCTGTGGGAAACAGCAACCTCTCACCCCAAGAATTGTGGGTCTATTTCGGATTTTTAGAAGCCCTAGGAATGCGAATTTATTGGTTAAATACCCCTGTTGCCCAACTCTTAGGCGGTCCATTAGTGGCTTGGAAAGGCGCTATTGCCACCCTGTTTGCCTACTTTCTTTACTTCCTTCCCTGGGAAACATGGGGATGGTCAAAACGCCCTTGGCAAGGGGCAGGCATTGCGATCCCTATCTATGCAATGTTAGAAAATCCGGCTATTTTGAACCAAGCCAGCTTAGTGGTTATTGCTGCTTATTATATGGGATTGGCGATCGCCAGCAAACAAATTCGCTTTACCTACCTCACCGTAGCTGTCCTCAACTGGATGATCTGGCGATCGTTTTTCAATATTCCTATTACCGAAATCTTCTGGTATAGCCTCACCATCAGCTTGTCTCTCCTCTACATCATCCAAGTCGATCCTTTTTTAAACGCTGCCCAAAACCGCAAACTTCGCCATAATCTCCGCACCCTAGTTTCTGCGATCATCAGTTTAATGTCCTTTACTGCCCAACAATGGATCGGCACACTCACCGGAACCCTCAGTTTACTCACCATTTTCACTGGACTCTCCCTCAAAATCCGCGCCTTTCTCTATGTCGGAACCATCACCTTTTTACTCAATATTTTCTATCAGTTAGGCATTCTTATTTTCGACTATCCTTTCTCCAAATGGTTAGTCGCCCTAGGAGTCGGAATTACCCTTATCTGGATCGCCGCCACCTTTGAAACCCGGCGCGACCAAATCCAAGCCTGGTTCCAAGAATTACAACACTGGGAGTAATATAATATCATAATTTGGAAAAGCTATGGAGTAAACCATGAAAATCCAACAAATTTCTATTACTGGCTTATTTGGTGTCTTCGATCACGTCATCCCTCTCAATCAAGAGGATCGTATCACCATCATTCATGGCCCCAATGGTTTTGGCAAAACCTCCATCCTGCGCTTAATAGATGGATTGTTTAATGCAAAATATTCCGTTTTGAACAGTATTCCATTTGGCACGTTTAAGGTCGATTTTGATGATGGAAATACCCTCGAAGTCTCAAAAAAAGATATCTATCATCACCCTGAGTCTACACTTTGCATTGTTTCTTCTTTAAGTGAAGAGCCATTTTATCCAAAATCCATAAAATTCAACCTTGAAATGCCTAGTGAGATTGTAGAAGATTTTCTGCCAGAAATTAAGAGAATCAGTAGAGACGAATGGCTATACACACCAACTAATGATATTCTGTCGCTTGAAGAAATTATTTATCGGTTTGCAAAATATAGAATACCTCAAGGTTTTTTGAAGGACATCAAAAATCCAGAGTGGTTAGAAAAAATCCAAGAAAATATTCCTGTAAGATTAGTCAAGTCTCAGCGATTATCATCATTTTATTCTTATAATAATTCTGAAAAGATAAATCGAGAATTTGGAATGGAATCGACCATTGTACAATATTCTCAAAAACTCGCAAATTCAATTCAACATGCGCGGAGTGAATATGGTAGAGTATCACAATCTTTGGACAGAACATTTCCAGTCAGATTAGTTAAAAAGGAAAGTGAACCTAAATTCACTAAAGAGGAACTACGAGATCAATTGAATAGACTAGAAGAATATCGCTCGCATTTAATAGGCTTGGGATTACTCGATAGGGGTGAAAATATTGAATTGAAGATCTCTTTAAAAGAGATAGATGAAAGCACTCAAAGTGTTTTATCAGTTTATATGAAAGATATGAAAAGAAAGCTAGACGTTTTTCAAGAAATTGCCAATAAGATAGAACTGCTCAGGAAAGTTGTCAATCATAAATTCAAATATTCTTATAAAAAAATAGAGTTCAATCAAAAGGATGGATTTGTGGTTAGCTTATCCGATCATCCCTTGTCTTCTGATGACAATGGGAAAAACTTAGATCTCACGGAATTATCATCTGGCGAGCAGCATGAATTGGTTTTGCTCTATGAGCTTTTATTCAAAGTAAAGCCTAATACTTTGGTTTTAATTGATGAACCGGAATTATCTCTGCATGTGGGATGGCAATCTGAGTTTTTACAGGATTTGCAAGATATTATTAAGCTGGCAGATATAGATATTCTCATGGCAACTCACTCACCCGATATCATCCAAGATCGTTGGGATTGGACAGTAGAACTCAAAAGACCAAAATCATGAGAGAGCAACTAACTTCCAATCGTGATGCCAATGCTATTCGGCTCAAACGCCAAACGTTTACAGGTTCTTTCTTATTGCTTGAAGGAGGATCGGATAAGAAATTTTATCAACGTTTTACTCATGAAAATTGTAAAATCGAAATTGTTTCAGGTAAGCCTTCGAGTAAACAGCGAGTTATAGAAGTTTTGCAAATTTTGGAAAACGATAATTTTGCAGGAGTTTTAGCTATTGTCGATGCCGATTTTGATCGCTTAGAACATCCTAAAACTTCTAGTCCTAATCTGTTGCGTACTGATACCCATGATTTAGAGACGATGCTTTTGCAATCTTGGGCTTTAGATAAAGTAGTTTCTGAATTAGGTTCAGAAAACAAAATAGAACGGTTTCAAAAATTGGGTAAATCAGTACGGATAGCTTTACTAGATGCTGGTATTGTGCTGGGATATCTGCTATGGATTTCTCAAATAGAGGAATTAAACCTTAAATTTAAAGGGATTCAGTATAAGAAATTCATCAATAATGAAACCTTGGATATTGATTCACAAAAGTTCATTCAAGAAGTGATTAATAACTCGCAGTTGCATTCCCTAAAAGTTCCGGAGTTACAAGAACGATTAAATTCTCAGAAAAGTGGCGATTATGATCCTTGGCAAGTATGCTGTGGACATCACTTAGTGGAAATTCTTTCCTTAGCTTTGTGCAAAGCGATTGGCAATCAGAACTCTACCGATGTAAAAGCCGATCAGTTAGATATTTTTTTACGGTTGGCTTATGAAGAGGCTTATTTTGAAGAAACTCAACTTTACATCAAGATTTGTGGTTGGGAAAGGAATAATGAAAATTTTATGGTGCTTCGTACTGGTCAATAAGTCAGAGAAAAATTGAATTGATTCTTGCTCAATCTGATCTCAAATTCTTAAAGTTTTGTATTGATTGATCTTTGATAGGCAAGGGGCTGGGGCCCCTTGTTCAACGTATGTTCATAGAGAAATGATAGGAGAGACCGAGTTTGTCGAAACCCGATTTTTGACTCACTGATTAAGCATTTTTCATCAGGTGCTTAACGATGTTATCTTTCACCATCATTTGACGCAACACTTCGAGTAGATAAGTTTGAGCTTCTTCTTGAGTTAAAGCCTGAACTTGATCTTCGTAGACTTTCATCTTGAATTGTTGCTCAAGAGTTAGTTTTCCAGGCATTTGCATCTTCACTCCTCCTGCACTATTTCAGAATATGGAAACGGTTTAGAGCTTCCCTTTGGCAGATGTATGCATCAATCTAGCACATGGATATTATATTGTCTAACTTGTCAAGGAAAAAGTAGTGATATTAACAAAAATTCATATCACGTCGGGACTTGTGCCTAGGATCAAAGGGAGTTTAAAATAAAAATGTCAAAATCGTTACCAAATCATTCAGGAGGCCAATGGAGATGGATGCAATGGAATTTTTTCAGCGAAGTGCAGGAAAATGGCGATCGCAGCGTTCAACCCATCACCTGGCCTTTCGGCGTGCAGAGTTGGGAGAATTAGAAATCACCGTTAGCGCTTTAACTCCAGACGATCCAAGAGTCCAAGAAATTTGCACCATGCATGAAGTTGATGGCCAACTTGCTGCGGGTGGGGCATTGGTACAATGGCATGGCACCATGGGTTGGGATCGCGAAGGCGAAGGCCATGAGGATTCCACCGTTATGGTGATCGTTCCGGATGTGGATAATCCGCGCAAAGGGAAACTCTTGCGGGAAAAAGGCTATGCAGAAATTGTCCCCGTCGCTGGACAATATGAAATGGATGATGAAGACGGACTCAACTTAATCACCGAATACGAAACTATGAGCGCGATCGAGCGATTTTCCTTTGCCGATGATTCTGACTCGATTCGTCTGCGCACCAGTACGGTCAAACGTTTTGGGGGATTTAACACCGCCTCTTTCTGCATTGAAACCCGCATCGATTCCCCTGCCGAGACGAATGCAACTGCTCTGCCAGAAGCCCTAAAAGCGTCTTGGGAAAAAGAATCCGCCGTTTCTCTATTGGGATGGTAAACTTCGCTAGGCAAGAGGCAATAGGCAATAGATGATGAGTGCTAGGTTTGGTGAAGTTGAGGAAAGTCCGAACTGCCAAACCAGTGGCTATAAATAAAATCTTAAAATTGCATCAAAAGTTCCTTCTCCGTCTTTCAATAGACGGTAGAATGGCACACCTTCACAAAAGCGAGAACTTATGAACCAATCCATGATCCCTCAAGACCAATGTCCGATCCAAATTGAAGATGACCGGACAGGAATGAGTGTAGAGACTCTCAAACGCGCTTTTGCAGATAACCTATTCTACTTGCAAGGAAAATATGAATCGCTAGCAACCCAAGATGACTTCTACATGGCTCTGGCGTATACTTTACGCGATCGCCTCTTGAGTCGTTGGCTCAAAACCCTAAAAACCTACTTGGAAAACGATGTAAAAACCGTTTATTATCTCTCAGCCGAGTTCCTCATGGGTCGGCACTTAGGGAATAGCCTGATTAACCTACACCTGTACGATCGCATCCGTCAAGCCGTAGAAGAATCGGGTCTCGATCTCGAAGAAATCCTAGAACATGAACCCGATCCAGGTTTGGGAAATGGCGGTTTAGGTCGATTAGCAGCTTGCTTCCTCGACTCTCTAGCAACCCTAGAAATTCCTGCCGTCGGCTATGGAATTCGCTATGAATTTGGAATTTTCCATCAGATTATTCAGGATGGATGGCAAGCGGAAATTCCTGATAAATGGTTACGTCTAGGTAATCCTTGGGAAATTGCTCGTCCCGATCAAGCGGTAGAAGTTAAATTTGGTGGCCATACCGAAATCTATAGTGATGAAAAAGGACGGCCGAGAAAACGCTGGATTCCCGATACAAGAGTGATGGGAATTCCCTATGATACGCCAGTTCCCGGTTATGATACCAATACCGTAAACCCCCTACGGTTATGGAAAGCAGAATCAAGCGATGATTTTGATTTTGGTGAATTTAATGCAGGGAACTATGATGGTGCAGTTTCAGAAAAAATGCGCTCTGAAACGATCTCTAAAGTTCTTTATCCCAATGACAATACGCCCCAAGGGAAACAACTGCGACTCGAGCAACAATTCTTCTTTGTTTCCTGTTCTCTCCAGGATATTGTGCGTGTTCACCTGATGCGCCATAAGACTCTAGATAATTTACCAGAAACGGCTGCTATCCAACTCAATGATACACACCCTGCCGTGGCGATCGCCGAAATGATGCGTTTATTGGTCGATGAACATGGCTTTGATTGGAATATTGCTTGGCGCATCACTCAAAAAACCTTTGCCTACACCAACCATACCTTACTCCCCGAAGCCCTAGAACGGTGGTCAGTTGGGTTATTTGAAGCCATTCTTCCCCGTCACCTGGAAATCATCTATGAAATCAACCATCGATTCTTAGAAGATGTGAAACATTGGTATCCAGAGGATTCAGGACTCCTCAGTCGCCTATCCTTAATTGAAGAAGGTGGAGAAAAGAAAGTCCGCATGGCGAATTTAGCCTGTGTGGGTTCCCATGCCATTAATGGAGTTGCCGCCTTACATACGGAACTGCTCAAACAGGATACTCTCAAAGACTTTTACAAACTTTGGCCTGAGAAATTCTACAACAAGACCAATGGAGTTACCCCTCGCCGTTGGGTGTTATTAAGTAACCCCAAATTGTCAGAACTCTTTACCCGTAAATTGGGTGAAGGATGGTTAAAAGATGTGGATCAATTGCGTAAATTGGAAAGTTATGTAGAAGATCCAGAATTTCGAGCAGAGTGGCGCACAATCAAACAGCATAATAAACAGTTAATGGCTGATTATATTGCCGCTCACAATGGTTTAGAAGTCGATCCCCATTCCTTGTTTGACATTCAAGTGAAGCGGATTCATGAGTATAAGCGTCAACACTTGAATGTGTTGAATATTATCACTCTGTATAACCGGATTAAGCAAAATCCAGATCTGAATATTCAACCCCGGACATTTATCTTTGGCGGGAAGGCTGCACCGGGATACTTTATGGCCAAATTAATCATTAAATTGGTTAACTCAGTGGCTGAAGTCGTGAATAAAGACCCGGATGTGCGCGGTCGAATTAAGGTTGTTTTCTTGGCTAACTTTAATGCGTCTTTAGGGCAGAGAATTTATCCCTGTGCCGATTTATCTGAGCAAGTTTCCACTGCGGGTAAAGAAGCCTCCGGAACCGGCAATATGAAGTTTTCCATGAATGGCGCTCTCACCATTGGTACGTTAGATGGAGCCAATATTGAAATCCGAGAAGAAGCTGGTGCAGAGAATTTCTTCCTGTTTGGCTTAACCGCTCATGAGGTGGCAGCACTCAAACAACAAGGGTATAAGCCTTGGGAGTATTATGAACAAAATGCCGAACTCAAGCAAACCATCGATCGCATCGCCTCTGGATTTTTCTCCCACGGCGATCGCAATATGTTCAAGCCTTTGGTAGACTCCCTAATGTACAACGATCCCTATATGCTGTTTGCTGACTATCAGGATTACATTGATTGTCAAGACAAAGTGGATCGTGCTTATGCCGATCAGGAGAGTTGGACGAAGATGTCTATTCTCAATTCTATCCGTATGGGCAAGTTTTCTAGCGATCGTACGATTAGCGAATATTGCCAGCAAATTTGGGGGGTTAAACCCGTGAAAGTTGAATTGGAAGAATACAATCAAGCCTTAGCAGGTTTGAATGTTACCCAACCCGTCAGTTCTTAGGGAAAACCACAACAGTAAGAAAAATCCCCCTTTCATGTCCGCTTGCGGAAAATACCCCTTAGAAAGGCGAATTTCTAATGCCCCCCTTAAAAAAGGGGGGGTTGGGGTGGATCAAAACGGACCTGATAAAATCGAAAAGCGCTGTATCTATTACAATTAACAAATATTAGACCCCAAGATTAAATTTCAACCATGTACAGTGCATTCGACATAGCAAAATACTTCATCACGCTTGCTTCTCCAGAGCAAGAATATTTTATTACTAATCTCAAACTCCAGAAATTGCTCTACAACGGAAACAATCGGCAAATATCCCAAATGACATCGCTTTTCTTGAAAGAGCAATCGCTTGTTGCAAAACATTGCCATTTTACATTAGTAATACCATTTCTCTTTAATCTTGCGACTAATCAATCCCTGATAAAACAATTGGCTCAGAGCAACTTGTCTCTCCAGGATCGATTATTCTATACCCCCAAAGTTGGCACATCCGTTATCTGAAGGTGTGGACGGAGCCGGAAAAGTTGACTAAAATGGCCAACAATCTTTTCTCCTCACGGCTATGAAACGGATTAAACAGACAACGCTCCATTACCAAGACAACCGCTCGGATAAGATCTATGAGGTAGAATTACTTTCAGCAGGCGATAATGGGTATATCGTCCATTTCCGCTATGGTCGTCGGGGAGCTAACCTAAAGGAAGGGACGAAAACGCCTAACCCGGTATCTTTGCCACAAGCGGAGAAACTGTTTGATAAGTTGGTACAGGAAAAAACGAAGAAGGGATATCAGGATATTACCGCTACGGCTGAAACCTCTGCAATGCCTCAATCTGCTGCAACAGATAAGGAGATGACGAGAGACGATCGCATCTTATCTTATCTCCAAGGGATTCCACCGGAAGATTGGCCGCTCGATCGCATCATTTGGCGTGCCGGAGAATTACACCTGAGTGCCGCAACGCCCCATCTCCTCAAGCTTTTAGGCACAGGCGAACCCTTGCGAGATTATTGTATTGCCCATGCTTTGGGACAATTAGGAAATTCGGAAGCTCTGCCGGTATTAAAGCAGTTGGAAACTAATGCATCAACTCCAGAATTTGTCAAGCGAATTGCCTTTGAGTCGATGTGGAAATTGGGAGATGGGACGACAAGAGACGAGTTGCAGCAGATGGCGCACGATCGCCTACCGACTATTCTACAAGAGGCGATCGCCACCGGAAACTCCGACACAGTAATCGAAACTCTTGCCGCCTATCTCGACACTAAAGACTATCAACCCTTTCAAGTTCTACAAATCCTCTACCAAACCCATCTCGACATCACTCGTCCAGCCTTACACAACTTTATCTGCACCGCACCCCTCGCGCCTCCAAGCTTCAAACCCCTGCGCCACCTGTTCAAAATGGCAGAATATCGCCAAGATGCCGAATTTTTTGGCAGTTTAGCCTGGCGATTTGAAACTGGAAAAGCCTTATATAACAGCAAAGTCTATTATGTGAGATTGCCTGATGGACGCTACCTAAACTGCTATGAACACCGATATAACCAAGAAACGAGACGCTACGAACTTGTAGCAGATAACTTGAGGAATGAACAACAACGTCCTGATACCTCCCTAGCTTATAGTCAAGATACCCGCGACTATCTGCGACGACGGGTATGGCGCAGCCTGGCTAAATTAGGGGAGCAAGGAGATTTAAAGTATATCGATCTAGCAGTGGGAGTTCTCTTAGCCTACTCGGATGGCGATGCTCAACCCGTTCGAGAAAAAAGTTCTTATCGATGGACTTCAGGTGGGCAATATGTTGCTATCAAAAGCTATTGGGATCAATATGCGGGTTATTTATCTTTTAATCATATTCTCTACAGCAATAGTCCTCGCTATCATTGGCAGTATGGATATAAAGCTTGGAAATGTAAAGATGATTATAAACCAGGAGTTCCTCCCCCGGAAACTAGGGAAGAAGCATTTCCTGAAGTCTGGAATCAACGCCCGGATGCCTTATTAGAATTACTATTAAAGAGTCAATGTCATCGGGTACATCAGTTTGCCGTCAAAGCCTTAACAGATAATCCCAACTTTTGCCAGCAGATGGCAGTGCAAGATTTAGTGGGTTTATTGAGTCAATCTTATGACGAAACTGCACAATTTGCCTTTAACTTAGCCAAGAAACGTTATACGCCCGAAAATCCCAATTTTGATTTAGTCATTGCTCTTTTAAACTGTAGCTTTACGCCCGCTCGCACGCAAGCACAGGAGTGGATAGACGCAAACCCGGATCTATTTGTGGGTTCGGCTGAATTCTTGTGTCAGTTGCTGCTCAGTCCCCATCTGGAAATTCAAGAATTTGCGCGTCAGTTGTTGCGATCGCACCCCATCCCCGAAAATAGAATTAAGATTATCATTGGCTATATCATCTCTGAACTGATTAGCTTCACCACCGGAGAATCAGTAGCAGCCATATCCGATACTCTCCTTCAACTCTTTGCTATTCCTCTACAAACCCTCAGTTTACAAGTCATTCTGGACTTACTCGCGCATCCAGTTCTGAAAGTGCAAACCCTAGGCGCAAGATTACTACAAAACCATGAAACTCCAGCAACGGAGCTTCCTGTCAGTATCATTGAATCCTTGATAGCCTCTCCTCAAGAAGCTATCCGGAGAATTGGGGTAGATATCTTTGGTCAATTGGGCGATCGCCAACTGCGAGAAGACTACCGAGATGCTATTATAGCCATGGCTGTCAGTGCGATTCCTGATCTGCGCCAATCCATTCAGCCGATCATTTCCCGTCTCGCTAACGGTCATCCTCAGTTTAGCGTCCCCTTAGCCACAGAATTAATCGAATTTCTCATTACTCCAGAATCCCATGAAGGCGTTCATAAAGACCTATTTTCCCTGCTCCATATCCATCTTCCCGGATGGAAAGACCAAATTTCCCAAGAGTTAACCCTGCGTCTGCTTAAGTCTAAATCTGGCTTTGCCCAGCAACTCAGTGGTATTATCCTCGGTGCAAATGTCTATCGTTGGGCGAAACAGTGGTCAATTGCCGAAATTGTTCGCTTTGCCAGCCATGAAGTGCTAACCGTTAGACAAGCCTCTTGGACAATGATAGAGCAGAACAGCGATCGCATCAAAGCCTCCGACGCGGAAAAATTAGCCGCAGTCCGCCTGTTAGAAGCCAAATGGGAAGACTCGCGCAAGTTTGCCCAAGACTTTTTCCAACGCCATTTCACCGACAGCGACTGGACTCCAGAAGTCATGGTTCTCATCTGCGACAGCATTCGCGAAGACGTGCGCGAATTTGGCCGTCAGCTCGTCACCCGTACGTTCCAAGAACCCTATGGGCAAGATTATTTACTCAAGTTTAGCGAACATCCCAGTACGGATATGCAAGTATTCGCCAGTCAATATTTACAGAATTATGCCACCAATAACCCAGAGCAGTTAGAGCAGTTAAAGCCCTATTTAATCACAGTTTTATCCCAAGTGAATCGGGGACGGGTGGCGAAACAGAGGGTCTTTCACTTCTTAGAACAGGAAGCTCTCAAAAGTGAAGCGGCAGCACAGATAATTGCCGAAGTGCTAACTCGGCAGTCAGCGACCATGGCGATCGCCGATAAATCCCATTGTTTACACTTAATGTTACGCTTGCACCAACGCTATCCCAATATTCCCCTTCCTCTTGAAGTGAAACCCGTTACCGAAATCCGACGTTAATCCTTATTTTAATTTAATTTGAGGTCAAACTTATGGAATTTGCCTATTCATACCACGGCAGTACAGCCGTTAACAACCACGGAAATAAAACCCAAATGTCCTTTTCCCCCGACACCAAACGTCCGCCCACCTATTTTATCGGTGAATTGCGAAAAAGTGTCGCATTTCGAGAAGCCATTAGCGCTCTTCATGATGTCGTCGTCTCCGATTTGCGCTACCAACCCAAAGACAACGAAGAATATAAAGAATGGGCGAAACAACAAGAAGACTTAGAATGGCAATCTTTTGCTGTACAGAAAGAAGAAGTCGCTGCCCAGATCGCGACCATTCGTGACGAATTAACTGCACTTAATTCCATCAATTATGAACGCTGGCGACCCTATTATAAAGCCAGAGAACAATTTCGTCGCTATGTGTGGAAAAAACAACTGGATTTCTATTTTGTCTTCGATCCTGTAATCACAGTTCACCCGGATGAAATCTTTTTTGAATGCTTCAGTCAAGATGAATCCAGTTATGGCAGACTGGGGGCAAGCTATGACGTATTTCAAAATATCAACGAATTCGCCTGCGGCACGACAAATATTGACTATTCTGCCGCTCTCTATGATGAATTTCAAAAAATTAGAAGCTACAAAACCACCCAATTTCAAGTCGATCCGTCTGGCTTTGAAGTACAAACCACCCACGAAGAAACATTCAAAGAAGTCAAAATTGATTTACCTGACAGTTGGGTAAGGGGCTTTTTACAGGTGAGTTCTGCCATGTCACTCCCGGCAACCACCTTTGATTTACACCCCATGGATATCCACAATATCTGTCTGATTCTCCGCCGCAACAAGGAGAAAAAGGGGCCGCGCAGTTTGCGCTATATCCTGGAACCGGGACAACCCATCAAAGTAGTGTTCGATCCCTGGAATAAAGAAGTAGTTTGTTGGCGATCGCCCTATACTGGCAATAATAGCCAAGAAATCCGCGTCTGGGGTCGCCGTCGCATCCATATTCTAGAGCGCTTAATCCCCATTGCCCAAAAATTCACTGTTCATCTTTTAGGCACAGGAATGCCCTCCTTTTATGTCGCCGATTTAGGCGATATGTCCTTTACATTAGGCTTATCCGGATGGACAGCCAATGACTGGTCAAGTTCCGGCAACTTTGACCTCATGGCTCCCCGCGCTGATGTCGATGAATGGACACAAAAAATAATCTTTGATGCGCTGCGAGAAACTTGGGCAGAAACGCCAGAGAGTCTTGCTAAACGGTTAGGATTAAGTCAAGCGGCGGTATTAGGAGCGCTTGGAGCCTATACCCAAGCTGGATGCGCCATTTATGACCTGAATAAACAAGTCTATCGCCTGCGAGAATTGAGCCACGAACCTTTACCGATGGAACGCTTACGCTTTGCCAATGAGCGGGAAGAAAAAGCGACTCGTTTCTTAAGTGAAAATCAAGTCCAAGTTAGCAGTGTAACGGAGTCTGGTGGCGCATTAATTCTCCAAGGAACCGTTCGTGACAACGGAAAAACTTACGCGCCCAATTTGACAATCGATCGAGATGAGCGTACAATTAAAGCAGAATGTACTTGCAATTGGTATCAGCAAAATAAGCTGTATAAAGGCCCTTGCGAACATATCTTGGCATTACGGATGCATCATGCCCGTTTATGTCAATAAACTACATAACCTAAAATTACACGACCCAACCATTGGCAAACAGCCTTGCAATCTGGGCGGTGCATCGCCGCTCTTGCGCTCAGTCCATCCATGCATCACTAGCCTGCTCGTGACGGTACGGTTCTCGGACTGGTGTAGCTATTTCAATTTGGATTCTTTGAATCAAATGAACCACACCAGTCCGGAACCGCTTGAGTTGAGTAGTCTAGTCCTAGGGGTTTACGAAGGGGCAACCAATGGTTTTAGGTCGTGTAATTTTTTGTGATTTCTGGCAAATAATGCGGAGTCAACATTCAATCTCTGTATAGATTTAAGGTAGACTGTTGATACAGAATCCAATCACTGCCCTATGTCTGACTCCAACTCGATCCGGGAATCTACTATCACCCTCCAACTCGAATCCCAACATTATCAACTCCTAGAAGAAGCCGCCACCTTAACTGGATTAAGCGTAACCGATTATATTGTACATCATGCCCTGAGTGCAGCGATCGCCCACAAAGCCCTGCACTGCTCATCCCACTCTCCCCAGCCCACAGCAGACCCTCAACCCACCGAATCTACAGACGCTCAAGCCACACCAGACCCCCTAGCAGCTATCCTTGACAATAACCCCCAAGATCTCCATAACCTCGCCAAAGGCATTCTATCGACCCTCACCTGGTCATTCTCAGACATCATCCAAAAAAGCCAAAACCCTCAATAATCTATCCCTGTGGCCTATTGCCTTGGCGATCGCACAATCCAAAGCAGATCGAGTTTTCCATGGACTTCTGAACTTCTTCTAAACTACGGCCTTTAGCCCAGTAGGAGCGATTACAAAGAAAATCATGAATCACCTTGATATTGAGCTTTGCTTTATCAGTACAAATTGAATATTCCAAAGACTGCCACTCTATTCATAACTTGAGTTTTAAGTAGATATTAACCGATCCCTGAAATATCAGGTACGATCGCTATAAGCTAATTTTGGGAGAGATGGGACATGACGGATATGAAAACTCTGTTACCATCAGATGTCTGGACAAGAGCATCTTGGGATGAATACTTAAAAACCCTTGAAGACCTGCTATTGAACAAGGGAAAGAGCTACTATAACAAAGGGCACATGAGGCTTGAAATGTCACCAGTCGGTCACGATCATGCAGCAGATAATTCCATGGTGGATTTTGCGGTGCAACTGTTTTGTACACTCAGGGGAATTCCGTTTAAGGGTTTAGCCAATTGTAGCTACCGCAAGGCTGGGGAGCGAGAGTCTCAGCCCGATTTGTCTTATTATGTAGGAGAACAAGCCCAAGTGATTCCTTGGGGAACAACAGTGGTGGACTTGAACCGCTACCCCCCACCTAATTTGGCAATTGAAATCGCAGTATCTTCGTTGCTCGATGACCAAGGGAATAAGCGATCGCTCTATGAAGATTTAGGAGTGGCTGAATATTGGGTTGTAGACGTGCAATTGGCTCGTATTTTGGCTTATACCATTGCAAATCGCGGCAGTAAGCGGATTGACCATTCCCAAGTCTTAACTGGTTTGAGTATAGCGGTACTAGAGGAAGCCATGCAGCGCAGTCGGCAGCAAGAGCGATCGCAAGTTGGAGCGTGGTTGTTGGCCCAGTTTCAGCCTTAAAGCCAATTGTACTGGATGAGTCTTCAAGCTCAACCGAACGCCTTGGCTCCACTTACTTCAAACTTTTCCTTTAAGCTAAAGTATATTAACAGCAGTTAATCCAACACCAGAGTGACACCACTATCTAAACTTGAAGCCGTCCAGGATCAGCCCGCTCACCAGACGAGTGACAGCGAAAAAAGCATCAAAACCATTATTCTTGCTGGTGTTGTCGGTAATGTGATCGAATGGTATGACTTTGCCCTTTATGGCTATTTAGCCCCCATCATCTCCCTACTGTTTTTCCCCAACGATAATCAGATTGTCTCTCTGCTACAAACCTATGGAGTCTTTGCCGCAGGATTCGTCATGCGACCTCTTGGGGCAGGAATTTTCGGTTATATTGGCGATCGCGTTAGTCGTCGGACTGAACTCTTTATTTCCGTGATCTTAATGGCAATCCCCACCTTCATATTGGGCTTATTACCCACATATAACCAGATCGGGATTGCAGCACCCATTTTTTTAATTCTGCTCAGATTAGTTCAGGGATTATCCGTGGGCGGCGAATTCACTGGATCGGTAACCTACGTGGCGGAAACCGCTCCCCAAACTCGGCGCGGCTTCACTACTAGCTTTGTCAATGTGGGATCTACAACAGGTTTACTCTTAGGTTTAGGTATTGTGGCGTTGATTACCCATCTGCTGTCTGACAGCAACCTACTGACTTGGGGCTGGCGCTTACCGTTCTTATTTGGCGGTATATTGGGATTGACTGGACTCTACATTCGCAGTAATCTCCCCGATTCAGAAGTGTTTGAAGAACACCAGGAAGGCAGACAAGTTCCTCTACTGAGCGATCTGAAGCAATCCCTGGTTCCCATGCTTCAGGCCATGTTTTTTGCCGGGGGATATAGTTCTACTTACTACATCATTATGGTCTATATTCCGACCTATTTGGATCAATTCACCGATGTTTCCCGCAGTGGGGTTTTAGTCATTCATGTGGTTGCCCTCACCATCCAGATCCTGATTCTTCCCCTGTTCGGTTGGCTATCCGATACGACTTTACGGCGTAAATCCTGGTTATTGCTGGCAATTTTGAGTGTGGCACTGTTCGGTTTTCCTGCATTTTGGCTGTTGTTGCAACCGAATAATTACGAAGTCTGGTTGGCTCAAATCGGATTGGCAATTTTCCTGGTTCCCTTGTTGGCAATTTCTCCCGTGATGATGGTGGAAATTTTTCCGACGGAGACTCGCCTGACTGCCTATTCTCTGTCTTTCAATCTAGGAGCGAGTATTATGGGGGGAACATCCCTGTTGGTTTGTACCTGGCTAATTAATGTCAGTGGTAATATCTATGCTCCTGTCATTTATTTAGTCATTAGTGCCTGCATGAGTGCGATCGCCTTGGGATTTATGGGCGATCGCAGCCGCGAACCCTTACTCTGATCGACTTCTAAGAAACCCAATTTCTGGCGTCTGTAATAATCAATTAACCTGAGGTCGGATTCAGCAGAAGGTAGTAAAGCCCACTCCAAATCCAATATAGGCTTCTTAGGTGGATAGCAATAGGCTATCCACCCAAAAATAATGTTAATAATGTTGACCAATCATCCTGATCCTCCTTCTAATTCTCCTGTTGTTGTCCCATACTCCGCTCATATTTATCTCTTCTAGCGATCGCTTATCCTAAACTTAGCTCAATTAAATCACACACCAATCGCAAACTTAGTTCCTACTTCCTCAACAACACTTTTCACCTTCAGCAATAAACATTCTTGAATCAAGAGAAACTCTTCTCGATTACCAGTATCAATGTAAGCTTGAAGTTCTACAACAATAGAATATTCATTATATCCCACACATCGAACGTGAAGCCCAGCTTCAAGAGTATGTTCATGATCGACCAAAAGCTTGCGAAACTGATCTAAGGCCGATTTGAGTTGATGAGATTTGGTTTCATAAGAGAGGTGGATTCTATGCTTAAATAAAATTTTCTCAGCTCGGCTTTTATTGGTGAGTTGCAGTTGAGAGAATGCTGAATTCGGCATAGAGATTAAATTCCCATCAAGGCCTTCAAGACGTATAGAGCGTAGACCAATAGATTGGACAATACCTTCATGCTCTCCAAAAACACATTTTTCACCTGCAACCACTGGCTTATCAAAAAATAATGCCAGTCCAGCAATAACATTTTCTAAGGTTGATTGTGCACCTAGGGCAATGGCTAAACCTCCAACCCCTAACCCAGCCAACAGGGGAAATAAATTGGCTCCAAGTCTTTGAATCCCAAATAAAACAACAGCTCCACTAGAAATAAAACTGATAACATCAACAAGAGTTCGGATCAATTTACGATCTACTTTATCGTGTTGTTGTTGTAAGTGAACTACGATCACCTCTCGAATACCTTGAGTGACAAAAAATACGATAAACGCCAACATACCCCAAGGGAATATAGTCCTGGATCGTCTAGGTATTCTTGAGATGGATTAGCTATTCATTGGTGTGGCTATAGGTTTTTTATCTTTTATGGGTTTGTGCGCTACCCAATATTTGCTCAGATAATGAGTATTAGTTTCAATCTGTTCAAACCCAATTTTTTGCAGGCGATCGCTTAAATCATCGCTCAGATAACATTGAAGAGAATATCGACTTGCAGATCGTACAATTTGGCGGAGCGATCGCTCAAATAGCCATCAGTCTGATAATGGAAATTTTGTAGATAATACCGAGGATAAGTCGAGCGATCGACCTCTGACGGGAATACCTGATATTCTTGACGATTTTTCCGTTGCCAAGTGAGAGGTAAATCGAGCCAAATCATCGGATAAGTGGAGAATAAGTGTGGCCAATCTTCCTCAAACAACAGCTCTAGGGGATAAACTCCTGAGTTTGCTTCTTCCCAATCGACTTTTAATAGAGCGTCCAAGCGCTGTTGAATAATGCTTAATACTTGTGGATTGATCGCCGGTATAGAACTCTTCTGGCGATCGATCAATACAGTAGACAATTGATAGGCCAGACTCTTATGAGCCAAGCTTAATGCATTCTTCGTTTGTTGCCACCCTTGATAGGCCAGTTCAGCTAAAGGATTCACCATCAATATTCGGTATGAGAAACTTAGTTTACTTAAATTAGTGTAAGTCTTTTCACTAAAATAGCCACCTATTGTAGGTGGCTATCTCACGGGAAGTCACTCTTAATGGACTAAAAAACTATCAGAGGAAAAATTATAGCCTCTTCTAGACATCGTAGTACAGGGCAAATTCATAGGGATGAGGACGCAAGCGCATGGGATTGACCTCATTATCGAGCTTATACTCAATCCAATTGGTAACGAAGTCTTCCGTAAATACCCCGCCAGCTGTTAAGAACTCATGGTCTGCTTCTAGAGCTTTCAGCGCATCTAGCAAAGAACCGGGAGTCGAAGGAATCTTCGCCAACTCTTCAGGAGAAAGATCGTAGATATCCACATCCAAGGGTTCACCGGGATCGATTTTGTTTTTAATCCCATCAATTCCAGCACAGAGCATCGCGGCAAAGGCCAGATAGGGATTACAAGTGGCATCGGGACACCGGAACTCAAACCGTTTAGCTTTCGGATTCGTTCCCGTGAGTGGAATGCGGACAGAAGCTGAACGATTTCCTTGAGAATAGGCCAAGTTTACCGGAGCTTCAAACCCAGGAACTAGACGCTTGTAGGAATTAGTGGAAGGATTGGTCAAGGCCAACAGAGCTGGAGCGTGCTTGAGGATACCGCCAATATAGTGGAGAGCCATCTCGCTCAGATTTGCATAGCCATCTCCCCAGAACAGGGGCTGACCATCTTTCCAAATGGACTGGTGGGTGTGCATCCCAGAACCATTATCATTAAAGACCGGTTTGGGCATAAAGGTCACGGTTTTACCGTAGCGTTTACCGACATTTTTGATCACATATTTATAGGTCATCAAATTGTCAGCCGCTTCAATCAGTTTCCCAAAGCGGAAACCGAGTTCATTTTGTCCTCCTGTGGCTACTTCGTGGTGATGTTTTTCAATCGGTACTCCACATTTCATCATGGTCAGCAACATCTCCGTCCGCATATCCTGCATAGTATCGGTGGGAGCGACGGGGAAATAGCCTTCCTTGTAGCGGGGTTTGTAGGCCAAGTTACCACCGGGTTCTTCGCGTCCGGAGTTCCAGCGGCCTTCAATGGAATCGACATAATAATACCCAGCACTTTGGGTTTGGTCGAAGCGAACATCGTCAAAGACAAAGAATTCTGCTTCCGGGCCAAAATAGGCCGTATCGCCAAGACCGGTAGCTTGCAGGTAGTCGATCGCTTTTTGGGCAATGGAACGGGGATCTCGGCTATACCATTCCCCCGTCCGAGGTTCTTTAATACTACAGATGACGCTTAACGTCGGTTCAGCCATAAATGGGTCAATCCAAGCGGTAGTTGGATCGAGAACCATGCTCATATCAGATTCATTAATGGCTTTCCAACCCCGAATACTAGAACCATCGAAGGGTACGCCATCGGTGAAACTGCTTTCGTCGATTTGATCTTGATACAGGGTTAAATGCTGCCAGATTCCAGGCATATCGATAAATTTCAGGTCGATCATCTGGATCTTTTCATCTTGAACGTATTTCAAGAATTCTGCTGAGGTTTGGAACATGGATTACTCCTTATGAGTTGGTATTGAGTCAGTCTTGAGGTTCAGAGCGTGAGGTTCCTTAGCGTTGAGACCTTCGTTTTCCGCGACCTGAAGAGGAAAAGTGACAACCAGTTAGGTCTGGAACAGTGACTGGCCAGACGTTGGTTGCATCAATCCTTTGCCTTGGCGATCGCTGTCCCAGTTTTCTAGCTCATCCATCCTAGGGAATAGGTGTCAGTCAGTTTTGTATAGCTCATTACTAAAATATTTGATCCAGTATGGCGGTTTTTTTAGCAATGTCTTAACAATTCTGATGACTGTGGCGATCGCTCTGAGAGGATGTCCTCTAAACTTGAGGCTGAAATGGGGATGCGTTTTATAGTAAACTCCAAAATGGATATCATGCATTAATCCCCTTTAATAACGAATACGCTGTGTTGGGAGAGTAAATACAAATGCGGGATGCAGTCACAAGCTTAATTTCAAATTACGATATTACAGGTCAGTATCTAGACCGCAATGCCCTAGACCAAATCAAATCCTATTTTGACAGTGGTCTGGCTCGGATTCAGGCGGCTAATGTGATTACGGGTAATGCGGCCAGTATTGTCAAGCAAGCAGGTTCCCAATTATTTGAGGAACTACCTGAATTAATCCGTCCTAGTGGAAATGCTTATACGACTCGCCGCTATGCGGCTTGTCTGCGAGATATGGATTATTATCTCCGCTATGCCAGTTATGCTCTGGTTTCTGGGAATACCGATGTTCTAGACGAGCGGGTCCTACAAGGACTGCGGGAAGTCTATAATTCTCTAGAGGTTCCCATCGGACCCACGGTTCGCGGGATTCAAATTATGAAGGAGATTGTCAAAGCACAAGTGGCAGAAGCTGGTGTGGCTGATACCAGTTTTGTGGATCAACCCTTTGATCACATCGCTCGTGATTTAAGTGAGAAGAATGTGTAACGGTTCGTTTTAAACTTCTCGCTCGTAGGGGTAAGTGGAAACACTTGCCCTTATTTGTTTATTGGGTCATAGGTAATGGGTTATAGGGCAACAGGAATCGCAACCAGAAAACCTCAATCGGTCTATTCATGCTGCCCTAGTCGTCGCTAATCCCACCATACCGGACACTCTGTTGATTGAAGGAGAAAAAGGCAATCTTTTCAATCAATACTGCAATAATGAACAATTAAATAATTAAGAATTGAATAGGCTTTAGCCTGGGCGCAATGATTAGACCTCTTGCATAATTGTGCAGAAAATAAATGGCAATGGAGTAATCCTGCATTCTTACCCCTATTCCCTATTCCCTCACCTTCTGCAAGAAGTCTCTTGATGTTTATCATCCGTGGCAAGAATAGGATCGTATCAGTAATCAGTGGTTGATCTTTCTTTCTAAATTTATAATTGTAACATAAAAGCCACCCTGGAAGGGCGTTGCTCTAAACCCAATTCTCCTGGTAAAATGCGGACCTCAAATATTATCCCCTGGTTGCTGAATCTAGCTTGCCTTGTCCCCCCTCTCTTGCTGACCAGTGTTTTGGTATTGTTTTATCGCCTGCGGGTTCCGGAACTCCACCGTCAAGCCCAAGACCAACGGGAGGCGATCGCCGAGCAATTTGTCAGTCAGATGAACCAACAGGTGGCGATATCCCACCAAATCGTCAATACAGTAATCAGTCTAGTCGGGCCCCTACGAGGCGATCGCACTCAGGTAGCAGAGCGTCTTCATGCTCTTCTCGAATCTACCGATCCCCAACTAATTTATGGCATTGGACTCTGGTTTGAACCAGAGGAGTTTGAGCCAGGTGTGCGTTATTTTGGCCCCTATATACATCGAGATCTAAAGCAGCGCGATCGCTTGATTCTCACCGATGAATGGGAAACCCCCGACTACGATTTCCATACTCAACATTGGTATCTGTTAGCCAAAAAAAATCTGGGACAGCCCCAATTTACCGAGCCGTATTTTGATACAGATCTCATTTATATCACTCTCGGCCAAAGCTTTACTCAACCCAATTCGCCTGAAGTCGCAGGGATCGCCTCAGTGGATATCACTCTCCCCCTCTTGCAAGAGCAAATTGCCAGACTCAATACCCAACCGGAAGACATGGTTTACCTCACCACATCCTCCGGTAACGTTTTTGTTCACCCCGATCGCCACAAGCTCCTGGCAGCAGCCAAGGCCAAAAATCCTGGAATTCAAACCATTTTGGAAGTATCTGGTGCAGAACTCAATGCCTTCCACCAAACTCACTATCCCGACTTTATTCCCACCTCTAGCATCACCATTCCCAATTTGGGCTGGCAGATTCATGTGCTGACTCAACGGGACTATTTTTTAGCCAAGATCGTTGAACTCCGACACGCCATGAGTCTCCAGATTCTAGTGATTTGGCTCGGGACAGGTGGCTTATTGATCATTTTGAATTACACAATCTTAAATCGCTATAAAGTACGTCAACTTCGAGCCTATTCCCTCACGTTAGAACAAGACGTTGCCAAGCGATCCGCCCAACTTGAAGAGCAAAAAACTTTCCTACGCAAAGTCATCGATACTACACCCAATATCATCTTTGTCAAAGATACCGAAGGGCATTTTATTTTGGGCAATCAAGCCCTAGCTGAAATCTATCAGACCACCGTTGAAGATCTGGTGGGTAAAACTGATGCAGAATTTGGCGTACCTACTCCTGAAGAAGTAGAACGATTTCAAAAAATTGATCGCTGGGTTTTAAGCCATGGTCAACTACAAGTAGTTGAAGAATCGGTCACCCAAGCTAATGGTGAAAAACGATGCTTTTACTCCATCAAAACGCCCCTGATTCTAGCGGAGAATCAACCGCCCTATCTGCTTGGTGTAGCTACAGATATTACAGAACGGAAAGCGATCGAGGCAGAAGCCCAACGGGCAAGGGAAGCCGCAGATCTGGCTAACCAAGCCAAAAGTGAATTCCTTGCCAACATGAGTCATGAACTACGCACCCCCCTCAACGGCATCCTTGGCTATGCCCAAATTTTGCAGCGCAGCAATGCAATGAGTCAAGAAGATCGCAAAGGAGTTGAGGTCATTTACCAAGCGGGTACTCACCTGTTGACCTTAATTAACGATGTCTTGGACTTAGCCAAAATCGAAGCCCGTAAATTAGAATTAATCCCCCAGACAGTGAACTTCCCCTCATTTATCACTGGAGTAGCCGAAGTAATTGGGATTAAAGCTCAAGAGAAAGGTTTAGAGTTTCAAGCTATTACCCCTCCCCAGTTACCAGAAGGGGTTTATGTTGACCCCAAACGGTTACGCCAAGTTCTCTTAAATCTATTAGGCAACTCCACCAAATTTACTCACCAAGGTAAAGTAACGCTGATCGTTGAACAAATGGGTTTACCTCAACCGAGTCTAGAGTTGGATGCAACCATTGTGCCCATACGCTTTACCGTACAAGATACAGGTGTGGGTATGACCCCTGAGCAAGCCAAGATCATCTTCTTACCCTTTGAGCAAGTCGGCAATCAACAGCAAAAAGCAGAAGGAACCGGGTTGGGTTTGGCCATTAGTCGTCAAATTGTGGAAATGATGGGGGGAAACATTCAAGTCAGTAGCGAGTTGGGTAAAGGTAGCCGTTTCTGGTTTGAGCTTAACCTTCCCCTTGTGCAAGACTGGAAAGAAGAACTCACTGTTGGAGCTGAGGGCAAGATTATTGGCTATGACGGCCGGCGGTGCAAGGTTCTGATTGTGGATGATAAAATCGTGAATCGTATGGTGGTCAGAGAAGTGCTGGAATCGTTAGGATTTCTGGTGGCGGAAGCGGAAAATGGCCAGCAAGGCATTGAGCAATATCAACAATTCCAACCGGATTTAATTATCACTGATTTGGTAATGCCAAAACTCGATGGCTTTGAACTGGCTCGTCGAATTCGAGAAGAAGACTCAGAGGTAAGGATTATTGCTTCATCAGCCAGTGTGCTAGAACACGATCAAGACCGCAGTATTGTGTCGGGTTGTAATGATTTTGTGCCCAAACCGGTGCAGATGGAGCAATTGTTGGGTCGGATTCAGAAGTTACTAGAATTAGAGTGGATTTACGAAAGGGCGATCGCCACCTCCAAGACGATAGAGTTGGAACTCATTTATCCCCCTGGGGAAGAATTAAGCGCCTTAAAAGAGTTCGCCAAAATCGGAGACATTAGTGCTGTAGAAGAAGAAGTGGAGCGACTGCGCGGTTTGGATGAGAAATATGGGGGGTTCTGCGATCGCATCCTTGCCCTCGCCAATGAATTCAACGATCCTGGCATCTTAGAACTTTTGAGAAGCACAACAACCTAATAGGTTTGACTTTCTTGATTTATTTTATCCTCAACTCTCATAGCACACCCCATAAAATTTTCTGGTCTCGCAACTTAAATTTATTGGAGCTATTCCTATGGATACAAATCATCATCAAGTTTCTCAAACCCCTCTTCAAGTTCCACTTCGCTGGGTACTTGTCATTCCTTTTGCGATCCAGATTATTGCTGCGGTAGGTCTAACTGGATGGCTCTCCTTTCAGAATGGACATAAAGCAGTCAACGACCTAGCCAATCAATTGCAAGATGAAGTAGGAACTCGCATCGAGCAGCATCTAAATGGTTATTTAGCCCAGCCCACTATGGTCACTCAGAATATTCTTGATGCGATCGCCCTAGGTTACCTCGATATTTATAACCCCCGTAGCATGGATCGATATTTCCTCAAGCAAGTCCAAATGTTTGAGGATATCCCTTACGTGCTCATGGGAAATGAGGAGGGAGAACTATATGCTATCGACCAGGACAAGGAGGGAATATTGACCATCGACATCACCGATAGTGCGACCAACTACAGTTTCAATACCTATGCGACTGATAGCCAAGGTAATCGTACTGATACTTTATTGGGGAGTATCCCAGACTACGATCCCCGCGTTCGCCCTTGGTATATTACCCCGGTCACTGAAGGGCAACCCGTTTGGAGTGATATTTACCTCTATGTCTCAATCGCAGAATTGGGAATAACCTTTGGTGCTCCTGTTTATGACGATCTCGGACAGTTACTAGGAGTTGTGGGTGCCGATCTGGTGATAGTACATGTCAATCGGTTTTTGAGTGAATTACAAATTAGCCCATCGGCACAGACATTTATCATAGAACGATCAGGGCTGTTAGTTGCCACCTCTATCGAAGAAAATCTCTTTTTGCCTGCCGACTCAGACCAAGAATTGGAAAGATTGTCCGCTACAGAGAGTCAAGACCGACTGACGCGAGTGACGACTGAATATTTAAAGGAATATTTTGGCGACTTGAGCCAAATTGAAGTCACTGAACAGCTCAAATTTAACATTGATGGCGATCTCTTGTTTGTCAGAGTTATACCCTATCAAGACGAGAGAGGGTTAGATTGGCTCATTGTCATTCTCATCCCCGAATCGGACTTTATGGCACAGATTAACACCAACACCCGTACCACTATTGTCTTGTGTATTGTGGCCTTACTGGTGGCGCTCGGTGTGGGTCTGCTCACAGCCAACTGGGTCACTCAACCCCTCCTAAAACTCAATGCTGCGGCTAAAGAGATTGCTAAAGGAGCATGGAAACAAACCCTAGATATTCAACGCTCCGATGAAGTCGGAGAACTGGCTAAATCCTTCAATCAGATGGCCGCACAACTGAAAGCTTCCTTTGAAACCCTCGAACAACGAGTCGAGGAACGAACTCACGATCTGCAAGAAAATCAACGCGTTCTGACAACGCTGATGACTAACTTACCAGGAATAGCATATCGTTATCTTGATGATGAATATTCGACAATGAAATTTGTCAGCCAGGGCTGCTACGACCTCACTGGCTATTCCCCCGAAGACCTAATTGACAATCAGACAATCGCCTATGCTGATCTCATTCATCTGGGAGATCGCCAACTCGTCCGAAGCACGATCGCAGCAGCCATAGAACAACAGCAACCTTTCCAACTGGTCTATCGCAGCGTGACTGCAACGGGAGAACTCAAATGGTTTTGGGAACAAGGGATGGGTGTGTATGCAGAAGATGGTAGCCTCGCCTTTCTTGAAGGCTTTATTACCGATATCACCGAGCGCAAACAAGTGGAAGAAGCCCTTGCCGAAGCCAAACAAATGTCTGATAGTGCCAATCAGGCCAAAAGCGAATTCCTGGCCAATATGAGTCACGAGCTACGAACTCCCCTCAATGGTATTCTTGGCTATGCCCAGATCTTACAGCGCAGTCATGAACTGAGTCCCAAAGACCGCAAAGGAGTGGATGTGATTCGTCAAGCTGGCACTCATCTGTTAACTTTGATTAATGATGTCTTGGATTTAGCCAAAATCGAAGCCCGAAAACTAGAGTTAGTCCCCCAAACCGTAAACTTCCCCTCGTTTATCAGTGGCGTAGCAGAAGTCATTGGCATCAAAGCCAAAGAAAAAGGGCTCGAGTTCCAAGCTATTACCCCTTCTCCCTTACCAGAAGGAGTTTATATTGACCCCAAACGATTGCGCCAAGTTCTGTTAAATCTACTGGGGAACTCAACCAAATTTACGCACCAAGGTGAGGTGACCTTAACAGTCGAACCCATGGGTTCACCCCAACTGAGTCCAGAGTTAGATACGGCCGTTGTGCCGATAGGCTTTACCATACAAGATACGGGGGTGGGGATGACTCCTGAGCAAGTGAAGAAAATCTTCCTACCCTTTGAGCAAGTGGGAGATGGACAGCAAAAAGCAGAAGGCACGGGTTTGGGTCTAGCCATTAGTCGTCAAATTGTGGAGATGATGGGGGGTGAAATTCAAGTGAGTAGCGAGCTGGGTAAGGGCAGCCGTTTCTGGTTTGAGGTTAACCTTCCCGTTGTGCAAGACTGGAAAGAAGAATTCACTGTGGGAGCTAAGGGCAAGATTGTGGGCTATAAGGGGGAGCGACAAAAGATTCTCGTTGTGGACGATAAAGTCGTTAATCGTATGGTAGTGGGCGAAGTACTCGAACCATTAGGGTTTGTAGTGACTGGAGCTGAAGATGGAGAGCAAGGCATTGAAGAGTATGAACAATGCCAACCCGATTTAATTGTCACTGATTTAGTCATGCCAAAACTCGATGGCTTTGAACTAGCTCGTCGAATTCGGCAGAAAGACGCAGACGTCATTATTATTGCTTCTTCAGCCAGCGTGCTGGAAAACGATCAAAACCGCAGTATTGTGGCAGGTTGTAATGATTTTGTTCCCAAGCCTGTGGACATGGAGCAATTATTAGGTCGAATTCAGCAGTTGCTTGCCTTAGAGTGGATTTACGAAATTCCAACTGATACCTCAGAAGCAAAATCTTCCGAACTTATTTGTCCCCCACAGGAAGAACTAACTCTCTTAAAAAAGTTGGCGAAAGTAGGAGATATTGGAGGGGTAGAGGAAGAAGTAGAACGACTGGGAAATTTAGATGAGAAATATGGTGTGTTCTGCGATCGTATCCTTGCCTTTACTCATGAGTTCGACGATACAGGAATCTTGGAATTCATCTCGACTGTAGTCCATCATTCATAATTTCGTGTCAATCTCAGTCTTTTTATCTAAGAGATACCCCTCTTCTGTCACTTTCGGAAATCGCGATCGCTGTATCCCCTATCGAGAGAGACCTGTACTGATCTGACTAGATTTTCGAGCTTCTGTTAGGAAAAACTATCGCGATCTCCGATACTGCAAGAGTTCTAGAATTCAGTCAAGACAAGTGTTTTCCCAGTTTGACAGAAGAGGGATACAGTACTTTTCTCTGCTATGAGGTACAGAAATGACTGTTTTTAAAGATAGCTAGAACAGCCAAAAGCTCCATTAATTCTGTTGTTTACTCCCCATCAGAGCGCAAAGCGCTGCATCTCTTATGAAAGTCCGATCGATTTTTCTGTTATGCTTTCTTTCTGGAATAGCAATAGTGCTGGTGAGTTGCTCTATCTCCCAAGTTGAGTCTAAACACGATCCTACTATCGTAGAGACTGAGGACGATTCCCTACCTAGTGAAGACGATTCACTGGTGATTTGGTGGCAGCAATCCTTTGTCAGTGAAGGAAATGAAGAGATTGCTGGGCTAGTCCGGGAGTGGGAACAAAGTTCTGGAATTAAAACCACTTTCCAATTAAAATCAGAAGCTCTCGACGAAAAACTGGAAAGAGCTTTTGCACCAGCATTGCGTAGTAATATGGAAGAAGGCAATGCTCCAGATATTGTGACCATTGCCAATCTGTCTGAGATCGTTTCTCGGTTAGCTTGGGAAGGAAAGTTAGCTGACGTTTCTGATGTGGTCGAACCCATCCGAGATTCATTTTATCCGGGTGCTTTAGATGCGGTTCATTACTTAAATAGTACAATAGATGAGCGCAGCTTTTATGCTATTCCTATGGGAATAACAACTTACAATATCCACTATTGGAAACCATATCTGGATCGCCTTGGACTTACAGACCAAGATATTCCCCAAGATTGGCAGGGTTTTTGGCAATTTTGGCAGGATGTTCGCGATCAACTCCACGAGTTAGGAGAGAACGATATCACCAGTTTTTGTATCACTCTCAATAAAGATTCGAGTGATGGTACGGAGGCGTTTTTGCAATTTCTTTATGGTCATAATGGTAAGATCTTTGATCGTGAGGGAAATTTGGTACTCGATCGCCCAGAGAATCGTCAAGGATTGATTAACGCCCTCTCCCAGTTATCAACTTTATATCGAGAAGGATACATTCCTCCAGAATCGATGGAATGGACGAATTCAGACAACAATTTTCACTTTCTCGATCGCCAATGTTTGTTAGTGACCAATGCGTCTCTCTCCATTCCTGTCACCCAGAAACAGCCCAATAATCCCTACACCCAGAAAGTAAGAAATCGCTACATGAACGAAATCGTTACCGTCTCCAATTGGCCAAATACGGCCAATGGTAGCCCTTTTAAGATTTTTGTCGGGCAATCTTTTAGTATTTATAGTATTATTCCTGCCAATGCTGAACGCTCAGAAGCTGCTAAACAATTTCTGGCTTATTTACTACAACCCGAAAATCTGCAACTCTTGATCGAACAGGAGAAAGGGCGATTTATACCTCCCATGCCAGAACTTTGGAATATCTCGTTTTGGGAAAACGAGAATGATCCTCACTTTTCTGCTGTAAAAAAACTCTCTTCTAGTAACATTCAACCTTATCCCGGTACTCTAAATCCAGCCTACGCAAAAATTAGCAAGAATAAGATATTCACGACAGCTTTAGAGAGGGTCATTCAAGAAGGGGTCTCTCCAGAAGAGGCCGCAGATGATGCGATCGCTCAAATTCAGGATATTATCGACCACTATTAAGATCGGGAGAAAACATCGTGACGTTTCCCATTAGAAAAAGTCTTTTAGTTCAATTAACCAGCTATTTTTCTCTGTTATCGGCGATCATTATTGGTGTTGTGGCTTTTTCTGCTTACTATCAAGCTAGGTGCGCTCTGATGAAAGAAGTGGTCGATCGCCTAACCGCCACTATCGCCTTAAAAAGTACCCAACTTGATGGGTGGGTAGACCATCAGATCCAAGATATTCTTTTAGTGAGTCAACAAGCTCCCGTTCAAGAAGCAGTGGCAACTTTGCTCATGACTGACGAATCAGAAGCCACTTATCAAGAAACCGAGCAAGCACTCAGACGCTATATTGATGACTGGACAAGTATCAAGTCGAACTTACACAATATCCGCATCACAGATACTGGCAGCACTGTTATCTTTGATGCCCAACATCCAGAAATCAAAGGCAGATATCGACCCAATGCTGCACCAACCACCTTTTTTACATCCGATACGGCTGATGCGATCGCTCCTTACTTCTACATTTCTCCGATGACAGGTAAATCGGCGATTACGTTTGCCACGCCCATTGTTGATGATGAAAATATCCAAATGGGTGCGATCGCCGTCGATCTAGACCTAGCAGATATCGATACTCTGATTCGCAATAATACAGGATTGGGCGAAACCGCAGAAACTTATCTCGTCGGGAATAGCACACAAGGATCGATCTTTATCTCCATAGAGGGCAAGGAAAATCTAGAATCCCAAGCCCAAATCAGTAGCGTGGGCATTGATCGCGCGATCGAGGGTCAAAATGGCTTTGGACTCTACAAGAATTATGCAGACATTCCTGTAGTCGGAGTTTATCGTTGGCTTCCTAACCAAGAATTAGCCTTGCTGGCAGAAATTTCTCAAGCCGAAGCCTTTGCTCCAGCCAGAAAACTGGCACGCAATATCGTTCTGATTGGCTTGTGTTCTACCGGAGTCTTGTTAGTGGGAGTCTATTTGCTCTCTCGAGAGATCGTCCGCCCGATTTTAGCAATCTGTCAAGCCGCAGAATCCCTAGCCGCAGGAGATTTAAACCAAACTGCACCCGTAATGACCAAAAATGAAGTTGGACGACTGGCATCGACATTTAACCAAATGGCAGGGCAGTTAAAAGAATCCTTTAACACCCTAGAACAGCGAGTGGAAGAACGGACTCAAGACCTGCAAGAAAATCAACGGGTTCTAGCAACATTAATGAGTAATTTACCCGGAATGGCATACCGTTGCCTCCAGGATGAACGTTGGACCATGAAATTTGTCAGTCAGGGGTGCTACGACCTCACGGGTTATTCCTCCGAAGACCTAATTGATAACCGCACGATTGCCTATAGTGACCTCATTTATCCGAGCGATTGCCCACTCGTCGAAAGTATAATGAAAGCAGCAATAGAGCAGCACAAACCCTTCCAACTCGTCTATCGCTGCATGACGGCAACCGGAGAACTCAAATGGTTTTGGGAACAAGGAACTGGCGTGTATACAGAAGAAGGGAGAATCACCTTTGTCGAAGGCTTTATTACCGATATTAGCGAGCGCAAGCAAGTCGAAGAAGCTCTTGCAGAAGCCAAACGGATGTCTGACAGTGCCAACCAAGCCAAAAGCGAATTTTTGGCAAACATGAGTCATGAACTGCGCACTCCGCTTAATGGTATCTTGGGCTATGCCCAGATCCTACAGATGAGTAATGAACTGAGTCAGAAGGATCGCAAAGGTGTTGAGGTGATTCGTCAAGCAGGAACTCATTTGTTAACCCTGATTAACGATGTCTTGGACTTAGCCAAAATTGAAGCTCGCAAGCTAGAACTACTCCCTGAAGCTGTTGATTTTTCGTCATTTTTACAGGGTGTTGCAGAAGTTATCTGCATTAAAGCAGACCAGAAAAAATTAGAGTTTCAACTGATTATCCCTTCCCAGTTACCGGAAGGTGTTTATATAGACCCCAAACGATTACGCCAAGTTCTCTTAAATCTACTGAGTAACTCAATCAAATTCACCCATCAGGGTAAGGTGACATTGACAGTTGAACCCATGAATTTACCCCAAATTAGTCCAGAGTTAGATACAACGGTTATGCCCATACGCTTCACCGTAAAAGATACCGGTATCGGTATGACTCCTGAGCATATAGAGAAAATCTTCTTGCCCTTTGAGCAAGTGGGAGGTCACCAGCAAAAATCAGAAGGGACAGGTTTAGGTCTAGCGATCAGCCGCCAAATTGTCGAGATGATGAAAGGTGAAATTCAAGTGAGTAGCGAGTTGGATAAAGGGAGCTGTTTCTGGTTCTCGGTCAACCTTCCTCTAGTTCAAGATTGGCAAGAAGAACTCAGTGTTGCCGTCAAGGGCAAGATTGTGGGTTATGACGGCCAGCAGCGCAAGGTTCTAATTGTGGACGATAAAAGTATCAATCGTATGGTTGTCCGTGAACTGCTGGAAATTGTGGGCTTGGTGGTAGCGGAAGCTGAAGATGGGGAGGAAGGTATTGAAGAGTATCAGAAGTTTCAGCCAGATTTAATCATCACGGATTTGATCATGCCCAAGCTCGATGGCTTTGAACTGGCTCGTCGCATTCGCCAACAAGACTCACAGGTAACGATCATTGCCTCTTCAGCCAGCCTACTTGAAAATGATAAAGAGCGCAGCATCATTGCCGGTTGTAATGATTTTGTGCCCAAGCCTGTGGACATGAAGCAACTATTGGGTCGGATTCAGAAGTTACTCGAATTAGAGTGGATTTATGAAACTTCGATGACTCCATCAGAAGTAGCCACTTCTGAACTCATTTATCCTCCTAGGGAACAATTAAGCGACTTAAAAGAGTTGGCTCAAGAGGGTGACATTACTGGTGTTGAGGAAGAAGTGGAACGACTGCGGGGTAAGGATAGTAAATATGGCGTGTTCTGCGATCGCATCCTTGCCCTTGCCGATGAATTTGATGATAGGGCAATTGTAGAATTTTTAGCCCATGTCATATAGCACGAAGCGCTATATTCCCTATTCCCTAGCGCGAAGCGCTATAACTCGTCTGTGGTTGAGAGAGACACCAGAGAAGGCGAGGACAGCGATCAATGAGAATCTCAAACTGTTTGCTCGATAGGGTTAAAAATGTGCAATGGGTTTGAGTAACAATTTTATACCAAATATTTTCCAAGGCAGCTATTTCGCCAAAATATTGTCCAGCACTCAGGGTTAAGGTCTGGCTTTCTGAAGGTTTGGGATGGGAATATAAAGTAACTTGACCTTCTGCAATCAGATAGAGTTTTGCTTGATGGGGGTCACCCGCATAAAGGGTAGCATGAGCGGGTAAATGTGCTGGATAAAAGAGAGGGTTAAGTTCTTCCAATTCATCCAGGGAAAGGATATGGAATAAGGCTGTACTTTTGAGGAAAAAGAGTTGTTTTAAGAACCAGTCCTGTTGGGGAATTTCTTCTTGTTGTCTAGTGGCGAGGGATTGGGCGATTCTACGAACCAGGGGGTTTGGATCTTCTTGTAAGTGGGAGGGAATTAGATCGGGGTTGGTGGTCGAGTGTAGTCGAAGTCCTGAGAGCATCAATAAAGCACCAAGGCGTAACCAGCGATCGCTCTGTTCACTCAACTGATAAATTAATTCTGATTCTGATAAAGATGGAGTAGAAACAAAAGGTTGGTCTTCTTCTAAAAGAGGCAGGATAGGACGGATGAATCGTTGATGTTTAACTGACATCAGCGTTTCTAGAGCATTGGCTCTCAGACGAGGATCGGTACTCGTGAGGAGCGGTTGAATCTGTTTAATGGTGTTCTGGTTATCGAGTACCGATAAGATATAAAAGACACGCTGAATCACCCGTTTTTGATAATCTTGAAGGATCGTCTTCAGGAAAGGAGCATAGGGGGCATGGGGTCGAATACTCTTAATCCAGGATGGGGTGTGGGCAACCCCTTTACAATCTGGTTTGAGAAAATCATAGAGGAGGTTAATGGCGCGGCGAGTTCCGACTTTGGCTATCGTGGCGATCGCCATTTCCACCACCTCATAGCGAGGGGAATACAAATAGACACGAGCCACCTTTAAGCTAGCTTCTCCATAATTGGCTAATGCACTAGCAGCCCATAATCGTACGGCTAAACTCGAATGTTGCAGCCCCATCGCCACATCAAGGAGCAAACTGGGACTTTTGACCACTCCCATCACCTTAAAAGCAATTGCCCTAGATAAGGGATCGACATTGGCTAATTGACTTGCTGCTAACTTCCCGACCTCCTGTTCTCCAGGGCGAGCCAGTAGAGCTAAAACATCCAATCCTTGACGACTGACTTCTAAGGAAGCATCTTTCAAAAGCCTTTGCAGGTAGGGAATGAATTGACGATTTTTAGTGCTGCGAATGGCTCGAATGAGGGTCAGTTTAGTCGTTTCATCTAGGGGAGTATTCCAAAAGTGGTTGCAGCTCTCCTGAATTTTTGGATTTTTACTTCGGGCTTCAATAAACGCAACACACAGGAGTGCTTCTTGTTGAAGATTGGGGTTTTTGTGGAGCTTTTCTAATTGTTCGTTAGGGAGTCGGTATTTACTAGCAATAATCGCTTCTAGGGCTAACAAGCGTAGGCTTTGATTCTCGCTTTGCAGGAAATGCTCTAGAAATTTGAACATCTGAGGATGAGGACAGCTTTGGAAAAATTGAATTAGGTGGGGATGAAGATCTCGATGATGAAGAAGAAAGAGGGGTTGAATATCGGGCAAAAATTGTTGGGGTTGTTTGAGGCAGGAGGCAAGGGAAAGACCTAAGATTTGATTTTGGATTTCTTCGCTCTTGAGCAGTTCAATGACTTCTGTTTCGCAGTGTTCTGGTAATTTGGGTAATCCCACTCCTACCTCATGCCATTGGGTAGAACCCGATCGCAATAAACTCAGCAAGGATTGTAGATAGCTTTTGCCCATAGCATAGCGAACCAGCAGAAACAGGAGGCTTAATCCCAAACCCAGTTCAGCAATTTGTAGCTGGCTGAATTGATCCAATCCCCACAGCAAAATGCCAGCCATCGCTAGACCCAGAGAATAAAATAAGCCATTGCTAATGGTGCGAATGCGGCCGACTAAATTATAGGGAACTGCGTTATAGTTCAAGCTTTGAATGGGTTGATTAATGCTATCTTCAATGCCATTGGTGTTAAAATTGCACGCCATGGCACTGATTAAATTCCCTTGAGTACCTAATCCCAGAAAGCTGAGGAAGGTGGTGACGGGATAAAGCAGGTTCATCCCCATTACTCCAATCCGGTTGAGTAGGGGTTGGGTAAGGGGGTAGAGGATAATAAAAGGAATGATGCTGTTAATCATCCGCATCGTTCCTAAAAACCCGGTGAGTTGGCGATCGCTGGTAAACTTTTCGGCGTAGATACTAAAGTAGAGGAATTCGCCAATCGTATACAAAAGAATGGTTAAAAAAGTGCTGGTGGCTAAGAAGCCAATGATGGGATATTTTTTTAGGGTTTCTAACCGGGAAATGGGAGTTGAAGACTGGACTCGATTAGGCGAAGCTGAGGATTCTATGGGAGTTTGGGTATGGTCAAGATAGAGCAGTTGAATAAAGACGAGCGCATAAAAGAGGGGCAGAATTAAGATCAGGTTTTCCGGTACAACCTTTTGCGAGAGAATACTGATTAATCCTCCCCCTAATAAGCCTCCTAAAGCGGTTGCCATTCTTAGGGAGGGGGCATATCGCTTCCAGTCTAAAGTAGTGAAGTAATCGGTTACTAAGCTGGGAAAGAGAACTTCGGTCACTAAAGTCCATTGGATATACAAGCTGATATACAGAACGAAGTAAACCCAGGGACGATCGAAGACAATGAGTAGACGTAGGGATAGAGCTAATGCCAGGGCAAAGATGAGAAAATACTGGAATAATCGGGGGCGATGGGTGCGATCGACAATTTGTGATAATCCCAGATATACCGGGATTGAAACAACACCCATCAGCATATAAGATCGGGGCAAAGAAGATGCCCCCGCATGTTGTAAAAATAAGGCACTTCCTAGGGTTAAACCGATCGCACTAAAGCTCATCATGGAGATGGCTAAGAGGAACAGTTGGGTTAAACGGTTTTCCAGAATTCTCAAAGGTTTGGTGATGGGTAATCGGTAATGGCTAATGGCTAATAGGTGTCCTCCATATCTGCCCATCTTCTTACCTCCGTGTCTCCCCATTGGTAATCAGCTTAACCATAATAAGAGGGTTCATTACCTGGTTTCCACTTAATATTACAACCAAGACTCGGTTTTTGTTCTGGAGCTACAGGTTGTCCAGCTAAAGTTGCATCGATCGCTTTCCTCAAATCTGTACCGGTTACCGGAATATTGGTGCTGGGGCGAGAGTCATCAAGTTGACCTCGGTAAACGAGGCGGCGATCGCCATCAAAAAGGAAAAAATCTGGAGTGCAAGCAGCCGTATAAGTTTTGGCTATTTCCTGGCTTTCGTCGTAGCAAACGGGAAATGTAAAGCCCAATTTTTGAGCCATTTGTTTTAAATATTCTGGGGAGTCTTCAGGATATTTAACAGTATCATTAGCACTAATCGCGACGATTCCTAAATCCGTATTTTGATAATCTTGCCCTAGACTCGACAACTGGTTTTGAACGTGGATTACAAATGGACAATGTTTACAAATAAACATGACCAATAAGGCTCTTTTCTGGGTGAAACTCTCTAAAGAAATAATTTGTCCAGAGACCACGTCTGGGAGCTGAAAGTCAGGCGCTAGAGTCCCTAACGCCAACATGGTTGATTCTGTTCTAGCCATAGGGATTGAATGCACAAAGCCATTTGAAACACTTGTATTGTACAAGTCAATCCCAATCTGTAAAGAATGGCCTAATTTAGGTTTGTTATAGCCCTTTAACGCTCTGAGCTACCATAGCACTGAAGCGCTACAAAGACAGTAGGGGCTTGCATATTTTTCGCCCCTACTAGCTTGGCAAGCTCCTAGCGCATTAACTGCGGTCAACTTGGGCGAGAATTTCCGCTAGGATCTCTCCTGCACCACGTCCCCGTAGCTCTTCGGCTAAACTCGTACCCAGTTGTTCCGCTTCTTGACAACTGCCAGTAATTTGGTCGCGGATTAGGCGCTGACCGTCTAAACTGGCTACCATACCGACTAATGTCAAGCGATCGCCTTCAATAGACGTATTCACACCAATGGGGACTTGGCATCCCCCTTCTAAGCTCCGCAGAAAAGCCCGTTCAGCCAAACAGCGATAGAGTGTAGGTTGATGTTGAATCACCTGAATAATCTCCAACACTGCCCGATCTTTCTTCAGATTTTCTTCGGTTTCCTGGTCATTAATCTGACGGCATTCGATACCCAAGGCTCCTTGTCCGACAGCATGGAGAGAAATATCAGATGGAATCTCCTGTTGAATGCGATCGCTCATTTCCAAGCGCTTTAAGCCCGCTGCTGCTAGAATCAGGGCATCATATTCCCCATCATCCAACTTTTTCAGACGAGTATTCAAATTTCCCCGCACATCCTTAAACGTCAGTTTTGGGAAATGATGGCGCAATTGGGCCAAACGCCGCAAAGAAGACGTACCGATTACCGCACCATCGGGGAGAGTTTCCAATTTCTTATCCCCATACTTGGCATTCACCACTAACGCATCAGCCGGGTTCTCCCTCTCCGTCACGCAACCGAGCATCAAACCTTCCGGTAAATTGGTCGGTAAATCTTTTAGGGAATGCACAGCCATATCTGTTGTTCTAGCGAGCATTCCCACTTCCAGTTCCTTAGTAAACAACCCCTTATCGCCAATTTTCGCTAGGGGAACATCCAGGATTTTATCCCCTTGGGTACTCATGGTTTCAATCTCAAATTGGGTATCGGGGTGATGGGCCTGGAGTTGAGCTTGTACCCATTCGCTTTGAACCAGAGCAAGTTGGCTTTTACGGGAACCCAGGCGTACAGTTTGGGGAGGGGTTGTAGCAGAGGAGGTCATTAATAATAATTTCTTTTTGCAGATAGACTCACTTGATCTAGAGTACCAGGGAATGGGGAGGGAATAGGGAATGGGGAATGGGGAATAGGGAATAGGGAATAGGGAATGGGGAATAGGGAATAGGGGAAAACCCGCGCCTACCTGATGTCACTCATCTGATCGCCGAAGGAATTGTAGCTTAATTGATGATGAATGGGAAAAAATAAACCCGCCCTCACCCCACCAATAGAACCCCAATTAATCATCATTTATCGCCGCGATCGGGCGGGTTCACATCATTGATTTGTGGGTTTCCTAAATCTGGGTGAACCCGCTCCTACAGTATGAACGTTAACGTCGCTTCAACAGGGAACCAACTGCACCAACGGCTAACAGTCCCAAAAGTGCCGAAGGTTCGGGGACTTTTTGATGACAGGCAGAACTTGTCCCGGTAACAGCAGTTTCACACTCATCGGGTTTCCAACTGGTGGAAATATAGGAATACTTTTGCCCCCCACCCGGTTTATCGGCAACATCCACTTGGCTGTAAAGGGTGACAGAGTTCCCCAAGAAGTCGATAAAATCCCCAGTGGGAGCAACTCCTTGACTGGGAATAGCACTCCAATGGGTGAAAATATCATTAGGTACAACAGCGACCGCACTATTGAGTAAATCTGTACCGTAGAATACGCCATCAGTAGAAGGATTGGTTATCCCCCTAAAGTTAGCTGGTTGCCCTGGGAAGAGAGCATCGAGCATATAGTTACCATCACGTTGAAAGTCATAATGATCCGTACCGATGAAAATTCCTCCTCCCCGTTTAGCTAGTGCATACACCTGATTGGCGGTGAAGTTGCCCCAAGCATTATTGGGGCCAGGAAAACCAGTTTTTGGGTTAGATCCAACACTACGGATGGTTAGACTTCCATCCAGCATCAAATTTGATTTCTGGCTGTAATACTGTTTTAAAGCTTCCCGATCTGCTGAATTAAATGGAAAGATTGCTCCTTCGAGAGTCCAATATGCACTATCTAAAACAACTACATCATAGCTGTTAGAGGCTAAATGGGCTTGCAGTCCTCCAGAGCTTTTGGGGGAAATATACGTGGTATCAAAGAGATCGCCACCGCCAAAAGCATCTAGAAAAGTGGGAATTTTCTGACGAATTTCATCTCGGAGTGCGCCATTATGCCAGGCTGTTGTGTCCCACCACAAGACGGAAAACTGAGCAGCATTTGCTTTCCCCTCCAGGTTCAAACTGCTCCAACAGAGAACCACGGATGTTACTCCAAGAGCAACGCGCTTAACGGTGCGAGCAACTCCATTAATCCCAGATTTGTTCGGTAACATGGATTTATTCTCCTAATCGTTTTCAGTTCCAGAGTGGGGATTAAATCAGTAAAATCCCTCTCTGGATGGATATAGGAGGCTGTTCAAGTTTGGTTTCTGGGTAATTTCCCGTCCGGATTTTCCCAGAAGCTTCTTATCCCTCCTATTAGTTCCTCTGTTTTTTGGGGGGTATTTTATGCAAATTTGCGGATATTGTAATAATTATTTACAAAAATGAAGTGCGATCGCCCCTTGCCAGTTAGCACATCATCGTACGGGGTCAGAAAGATAAGGGACATCTAGTAACCGCCAATCGAAATAGTATAATTTAAGGGTAGTTTAGTAAAAAAAGCGAATTAACCATGAATACAAAATTAGTGGATTCCATTGTCCAACTCATTGATGCTCTTCCCCCAAAAGAGCAGAAATTATTGCACGAAAAAATAGAGCGCAAGCAAAATTGGCAGGAGACTAAAGAGCGCATTCTTAAACGCGGTCAAGCCATTCGGGAACGGCAAGGAGATGACTTTTATGATGCTATTGATGAAGTATTTCATCAAATGCGAGAAGAACGCTCTCAAGAACTCTTTGAAGCCTGTTCACGCAAACAGGAGGTCAAACGATGACGGATTATATTTGTATGGATGCTAATTTTGCAGTGCGTCTCGTAAATAGCAAATCTGACAACGATCCCTGGATTGTACTTTGGGAAGAATGGCAAGCAGCCGATAAACAAATTATTGCGCCCACGCTATTTTATTATGAAATAACGAATGCTATGTATCGGATGGGTAGAGCGGGACAACTCCAAGAAGATGAAGTGCAAACGGCTTTAGAAGATGTGTTTAATTTGAGGATTAGCATTAAAAGCGATCTGCAATTGCACTTTCAAGCAGTTGCATTAGCGAAACAGTTTGACCTTCCAGCCGCTTATGATGCCCATTATCTGGCTTTAGCCCAGGACTATGGAGCTAGATTTTATACAGGAGACAAACGGCTCTTTAATCAGGTTCACGGTAAGTTTTCTGATATTGTTTGGGTTGATGGCACGAGTTGAACGAGATCGTTTCCCCATTCCCCCATCCCCCACAGATCGGCGATAATGGAAGTTAACCTGAAATTAAAAGAAGACTTCACCTATGGCCACTGCTGCACCTGCAAAAACCGAGTATGAAGCGATTATTGGTTTGGAAACTCACTGTCAACTGAGTACGGAAACCAAGATTTTCTCTTATTCCTCCACAGCCTTTGGTGCAACACCGAACACGAATATCGATCCCATTTGCTTGGGTTTACCGGGGGTGTTGCCCGTTTTGAATCAGAAGGTTTTAGAATATGCGGTGAAAGCCGGTTTAGCCCTGAACTGCACGATCGCCGAATACAGCAAGTTCGATCGCAAACAGTATTTTTATCCCGATCTGCCCAAAAACTATCAGATTTCTCAATACGATCTGCCGATTGCCGAACATGGGTGGCTGGAAATTGAGTTATCGGATAAAGAGGGGAAACCGCAACGGAAAAAAATTGGCATTACCCGCTTGCACATGGAAGAGGATGCCGGAAAATTAGTCCATGGGGGCAGCGATCGCCTCTCTGGTTCCACCTTCTCCCTAGTAGACTACAATCGGGCGGGCGTTCCTCTAATTGAAATTGTCTCGGAACCCGACTTACGCTCTGGCGAAGAAGCGGCTGAATATGCCCAAGAATTACGCCGCATCGTCCGCTATCTGGGCGTTAGCGATGGCAACATGCAAGAAGGATCGCTGCGCTGTGATGTGAATATTTCCGTGCGTCCCGTTGGTCAAAAAGAGTTTGGCATAAAGGTAGAAATCAAAAATATGAACTCCTTTACCGCTATTCAAAAGGCCATTGATCACGAAATTGAACGGCAAATTGAAGCCATTGAAGCCGGAGAGCCGATTTTCCAAGAAACTCGCTTGTGGGAAGAAGGAGCGCAACGCACCATCAGTATGCGGAGTAAGGAAGGATCGAGCGACTATCGCTATTTCCCTGAACCCGATTTACCCCCAATTCAGGTTTCTGCGGATCGACTCTCGGAATGGAAGGGAGAATTACCCGAATTACCAGCTCAAAAACGCGATCGCTATGAAAGCGAGTTAGGCTTATCTTCCTATGATGCTCGCGTAATCACCGATGATAGCAGCGTAGCCACCTTTTTCGAGGCAACCCTCGCGGCTGGCGGAACCCCCAAACTAGCGGCAAACTGGATTATGGGCGATATTGCCGCTTATCTCAATGCCGAGAAAGTGAAAATTACTGAAATTGCCCTGACTCCAGAATCCTTAGCTGAGTTAATCAAGCTCATTGAAGCCAAAACCATTAGCTCCAAAATTGCCAAGGATCTGCTCCCGGAATTACTCACCAAAGGAGGATCTCCAGAAAAATTAGTGGAAAGTAAGGGGTTAACCCAAATTTCCGATCCCGAAACCCTCAACGCGATGATCGCCGAAGTTCTGGCTGCTCATCCCAAGGAACTGGAGCAGTACCGCAATGGTAAAACCAAGCTCAAAGGTTTCTTTGTGGGACAAATGATGAAGAAAACTGGAGGTCGAGCCGATCCCAAGTTAACCAACCAACTCTTAGCCAAGCAGTTGGATGCTTGAGCTTCATCATTTCTTGATATTACTGCCGAGATCTCCAGTCCGTAGCTTTCTCCGTAGTAATGCTGAAATATCAATCTAAATTCCGCTATTTTGCCAGGAAACCCGTTCCTTTATCCCAGATAACTCTGAAGTGTATTCCATGAATTCATTCATCTTCTAGGGATCAAAATCAATAGAATCAGAAAAAACACGGTTTTTTTGCACAAAAATGGGGCTTAAAACACCCCAATTTTTTCATCAAAAAATCATAAAAGGGGGGTTCACCCCACACCCCTATCATGTAATAATATGATAAGTAGATGCACCCTGATGGTAGGGAGAGTCCTATGGCTCTCCTTATTTTTTTTGGGGGAATAGGGAAGCTCCCTGAGCGGAGCGCCGCACTGAGCGTAGCCGAAGTGTCGAAGGGAGGGGCAATTACCCATTACCCATTACCCATTACTCTTCTGCCAGCGCAAAGCGCTATAATTGCCTTTCGTACCGATTGACAGCAGGGGAATTTACAGGTATGTCAGATTGGCAAGTCATAGAAGGCGGAGTCACTGCACCGAAGGGATATCAAGCCGCAGGCATTACAGCAGGTTTAAAACCTTCAGGACAACCAGATTTAGCGTTGATTGTATCGGATGTGGAAGCGATCGCCGCAGGAGTCTTTACCACCGTACAAGTCCGTGCTGCTTGTGTAGACTACTGTCGTCAGCGTTTGGAGAAAAAAGCGAGTGCTAAAGCCATTCTCTGTAACTCTGGTCAAGCCAATGCAGCGACAGGAGAAGCGGGATGGAATGATGCTCTAGAGAGTGCATCACTGTTAGGCACAGCTCTCAATATCGATCCGAAGTCGATCCTTCTAGCATCTACTGGTGTCATTGGTCAGCGAATTAAAATGGAGGCCATGCGCTCTGGTATTCCCCAAGTGGTCTCTAGTCTATCAAGTGAAGGCTCAGATACCGCTGCTAAAGCCATTATGACCACGGATTTAGTGCCGAAAACGATCGCGCTAGAAGCCCAATTTGGCGATCGCCCTGTCCGAGTTGGCGGTATTGCCAAAGGCTCTGGGATGATCCATCCCAATATGGCCACCCTGTTAGCTTTCGTCACCTGTGATGCGACGGTTTCGCCTCATTTGTGGCAAGAAATGCTCGGCCGAGCAGCGAACCGCAGCTTTAATCAAATTACCGTCGATGGCGATACCAGCACCAATGATAGTTTGATTGCCCTAGCCAATGGTCAATCTCGCACTCCCGCTATTACCAGCATGGGGCCGGAAGCCGAAAAACTCGAAGCCATGTTAACGACAGTGTGCCAATATTTGGCCAAGGCGATCGCCCGTGATGGAGAAGGTGCGACCTGTTTACTCGAAGTTGAAGTCTCTGGTGCAGATAACGAAGAAGCGGCTAGTCAAGTAGCCAAAACCATTGTCGGCTCGTCCCTTGTCAAATCGGCCATTTTTGGCCGCGACCCCAACTGGGGAAGAATAGCAGCCGCTGCCGGTCGTGCTGGAGTCCACTTTGAAGCAGAAAACCTCAATATTACGTTAGGCGACTTCAAGATGATGGAGAACGGCCAACCCCTCACCTTCGACCGCGATGCTGCCAGCGCATACATGAAACAAGCTGCCCAAGGCGCATATTTACAAGCCGATACCGTTAAAATCGGTGTTTCTATCGGTAACGGCCCGGGAACCTCCAAGGCTTGGGGCTGCGATCTCAGCTACGATTACGTGAAAATTAATGCTGAGTACACGACTTAAGGGTAATGGGTAATGGGTAATAGGTAACAGGTAATAGCTCCCTGAGCGGAGTCGAAGGGAGCGCCCCATCCCCCCATCTCCCCATCTCTCTATCCCCAAAAGGCCCAACGGGGGTTAAAATAGGATGCCAATGATTGCATAATCTAAATCGACCCAGCGTTTTTATGATTTCGAGTAACGATTTTAGAACGGGCGTGACCATCGAACTCGATGGCAGTGTATGGCGGGTAATCGAGTTCTTGCACGTTAAACCAGGTAAGGGATCTGCTTTTGTGCGGACGAAGCTGAAGAATGCCCAAACGGGAAGTGTGGTTGAGCGAACCTTCCGCGCGGGTGAAACAGTTCCTCAAGCCAATCTGGAGAAGCGGACGAAGCAGTTTACTTATCGAGAAGCGGATCAGTTTGTGTTCATGGATATGGAGACCTATGAAGAGAGTCGCCTGAATGAATCCCAAATTGGCGATCGCGTGAAATATCTTAAGGAAGAAATGGAAGTTAATGTCCTTACCTGGGGCGAGAAAGTGATAGAGGTGGAATTACCTAATTCTGTTGTTTTAGAAGTGACGGAAACCGATCCCGGAGTTAAGGGAGATACGGCCACTGGAGGAACGAAACCGGCTACCGTAGAGACAGGCGCTCAGGTTATGGTTCCTTTGTTTATCTCCATTGGAGAAAAGGTTAAAATTGATACTCGCGATGATAGCTATTTAGGACGAGAAAAGTAATCCTAAATCTGGCCAAACGGGTTGAAACTGTTGTATTCCAAAGACTAGAGAAAGGGTGAAGAAACTGTGAATTTGAGCTTTGATGAACTCCGTGAGTTAATTACTACTTTAAGTCAAACCGATATTGCGGAGTTGACGTTAAAGAGTGATGCCTTTGAGTTGACAGTTCGTAAGGGAGAGACTGGAACGGTGACCAGTATATCTCAAGTTGCCGTATCTCCCGCAGTTGTCCAAACTCCAGTAGCTACAGCTACACCAATAGCTCCAGCAGTGCCTCCAGCGAGTGAACCTTCTCCACCTCCTCTAGAACAAAAGTTAGAAGAGATTAAGTCACCAATGGTGGGTACATTCTATTGCGCTCCAACTCCTGATGAAGCTCCATTTACAAAAGTGGGCGCTCGGATTGAGGTAGGGGATACAGTATGTATTATCGAGGCTATGAAGTTGATGAATGAACTGGAGGCAGAAGTTTCTGGAGAGGTGGTCGAGATTTTGGTGGAAAATGCCCAACCGATTGAGTTTGGACAGGTCTTGATGCGAGTGAAACCGAATTAGAGTTTAGACTTGATTGGGATCTAGGGATAAGGCAGGATAGATCGTTTGAGAAACATTACAATTGAGGTGTTCTAGACTTCAATCTTTAGGTAAAACAATGATCGATCCTAAAATTATCCATACTCTTGTTCAGATGCCCAAGCCTCTGCAAACAGAAGTTGGTCATTATGCTCAGTATCTTCTGGAGAAATACTTAAAAAGTAAATCGGATCTGGAATATTTAGAAGCTGAGGATGAAGACATGACCGCAGATAGGATTCGAGACAAGTTAGAAGCAATGGGTATCACGGATGAAGATGTGACCAATGCAATAGCCTGGAGTCGAAAAGACCTATAAACATGACAATACGAGTGGTACTTGATACCAATATAGTGCTTTCTGCTTTGATTTTTCGTCAGGGTAGATTGTCGTGGCTTAGAGAAGCATGGAGTCAGAAACAGATAATCCCCCTCGTTTCAGGGGACACAGAGGAAGAAATTCGACGAGTTCTGAGTTATCCCAAATTTAAGCTTTCTAGTCTTGAACAAAGTGTTCTACTTGATGAATATTTAGCTTATTGCGAACGTTGCCCAATACCTGAACCGCCTCCTTCTGTGCCAGAATGCCGCGATCCAAAAGATACTCCTTTTCTGTGTTTAGCGATCGCCGGACAAGCTGACTATTTAGTTACAGGGGATCGAGATTTATTAGTAGTGGGAGAACTGTTTTCAGTTCCTATTATTACAGGAGAACGGCTATATCAAAGGATGTTTCTGGAACAGGATGAATAATAAACTTTATGGGCGAAGGCGATCGCGAAAATCCATCACTGCATCAAATTGTTCGCTAGGCTTGACACAACTGGTTAAGAGGGAGATATCTAAGTTGGGGAGCAGCTCACTTTTGGCGATCGCCTCATATCCCGTCGAACGTAAGTGATAAAGCAGTAGGGAGGGGAGAAGGAGATATGGCGAAAGAACTCATATAGTTAATTCGATTGTGCGATAATGAGGCATTTTTGTAGGTGCGAGCGCCCGCTCGCCCCTACATATACTGACATTGTAGATCGATTTTAGGGTGTAGGGGGGGGGGGG